>SLFV01000541.1 GCA_007124075.1 Roseimaritima sp. | reverse complement strand
CGCCCGCGAGGCATTTCTGCGCGGAATTTCCGCAGCCGCGATATCGCATGTTCGGCACCCAGACCATCCCCGATCGTGGCAGCACGTGCCAAACTGGATCGCTGCGGTCCTGGAGAAATGTTGGGACGATTGTCACCAGCAGGCCTTCCTTCGTAATATCAATCTGCCTGCGGACCCAACCATCGAACTGCCCAAACGGGTCGCTTGCCCAATTGATGACCTACCGCTAACGGTAAGCTATCAACGAAAACACGATGGTAGCTTTCAAACGCAAATGGACTACCAGCAACGCCCGCGTCGCAAGGGAAGTGACGTGGACTTCTGCTTTTCCGGCTTTTTGACTTGGTCCGAATGCACCCAACCGTCCCCCGCGTTGCTACCCGAATAAACAACGCGGCGGGAGGTTGATATGCAGTAGTTTTTGGGGCGATGCCCAGCGATCCTGCCCGGGGGAGGGACGGCCGCCTTGGCGATCATCCCTCCGCTAACGCGACGCGAGTTAGGCTCGGCTGAGAATGCCCTGCAAGTCGCTCGCATCAATCTCAAGCAAAGATTGCTGCCGAGAAGCTGTTTGTCCGTCAAGTTCCGATGGCGTCTTGTCCAGCTCACCGCGGACAATGCGAACGTCCCGAGGTGCTTCTATGCCCAGCGTAATTCGATTTCCGGCAATCCGATTCACGGTGATGATGATATTGTCACCAACAATTAAACGCTCACCTTCTTTGCGGCTTAAAACTAGCATGACTGGGTTCCTTCCATTTCAAGATCAATTACTGTCACGTTTGACACAATTACTACAAATCGCGTGCCAGAAAGAAAAAACTCACCCAAAAAGACCGGTTTGGCTAAAGATGGTTCGCTTCCGCCGATCTGAGTTTGCGTCTTTGCCAGCACGCAATTTTAGACACGGAGCATTCCAAGACATTCAGTAAGACGATTGTCTCAATCTGCGACATTTCGCCAAGGCTCGCATTGGGTCATACCCGCGTCTGCAAGGAGGATCGCTTGCTTGCGTGACACCTTAGGTCAAAGCCGATACCGGACCGCCAAAATTCTGGAAGTTCGCCGAAATCAACCTACGCGCCGGTCCGATTGATTTGGTAGTTCAAAGGGGAAGAACGGTTACCTTTGGGCGAGAGACCTCATGCATCGAGCGTTGCTATTTCTGCTGGCGGGGCTTTGCTGGCCTGTTGCTGGCTGTCACGACGGTCCACTATACGCGTTGAAATACACCAATCCTTTTTTGGTGAAACAATGGCGTCAACAGGAAGCTTTGGGCATCACCGACCACCAGCGTCGCGAAGAATTGGAACTTTTAGTGCGGTCGCTACCGCGAATGTCGGCTGCCGAGCAAGCGGAATGGTTGCCGCACCTGGAGCGGATGGTGGACAATGACGCCAGTGCTGACATGCGTTATTTGGTCGTACGCGCAACCGGACCGATCAGTGATCCTCAGGCTCTGAGACTACTGGAAAACGCACTCTCAGATGACAGTCTAAAAGTGCGAATGGCGGCCTGCGACGAACTGGGGCACCGCAAGGAAGGTCGGGCTGCGGAGTTGCTGGCGAAGACGGCGGGGGAATCAACCAATTTGGATATTCGCCAAGCGGCGTTGCGGTCGCTGGGAAACCATCGTGGCCCAGGAGTTAACGAGGCAATGAAACTGGCACTCGCCGATCGCGACCCAGCCGTACGGATGACCGCGATTAAGGCCCTGCAAAGTTCGACCGGGCGGCAACTGGGGACGCAACCTGAGGTTTGGCTGGCGTATCTTGATGGGGACTTGGAGGTCCCTGAACCCCCTGGACTGACCGATCGGATCCGGAGTTGGTTCTAACGGCGTTTCGCAAAACAGCACGCCGGTGCGATCAAGCGGAACGGTCATCGAGAGCGGCTAGCTTTCGGGATAAGCGATCGCTTGTTGTCGGAATTTTGGAACCGACTTCGTTGGCCGCTGACCAATCAAATGTGTCAAAATTCGATCGATGTGCGAGTGGCAGTTTTCCAAAAAAATCTGGTATCGACTGCTTTGCGTTCCCCCCACAGCGGTACCCGCGACGTAAATCCCCGGAATATTGGTTTGCATTGTCTCTGGATCGAACAACGGACGAAGCGGTTCGCCCTGCAGTTCAATGCCAATGCTGCGAAATAATCGCTTGTCTTGTTGGTAGCCGATAAGTGCTAACACCTCTTCGGCAGCAACTTCAAATTGTCGGGCGTCCTCCAGTGATTCCAAGGTAACGGTTTGCGCACTGATCCGAACCGGCTGGGTGTGCCAGTATGACTCGATTCGGCCGCTTTCGCACAATGCTCGTATCTCGGGCAACAACCAATACTTGATGCTTTCACAGGGAAGTTCCTGGCCCCGATAGCTAATCACAACCTCGGCCCCGACGTGATGCAACCGCAACGCTGCCTCCACAGCGCTGTTACGGCCGCCGATGATCAGCACTCGTCGCCCGAAGTAGCGATGCGGTTCGCGAAAGTAGCCGTCAACGTGTGGCAGTTCTTCCCCTGGAATATTTAACCGATTAGGGAAATCGGTGCCGCCGATCGCTAGCACCACGGCACGGCAGCGAGTTTGCTGTGGTCCATCGCGGCCCTGCGAGAATACCGTCAAGCCCTCAGCATCACGGGTAACATTGACCACCGGTTCATTGGAGCGGGGGCGAATGTCGTACTGGATTGCGATCGCGCGAAGATAGTTCAAGTATTGTTCACGTGTCGCTTTCGTCTGATCGATGGTTTGCAATGGGATTCCAGCAATCGAAATCCGTTCGTTGCTGCTGAACCAGCGGGTTTGCGGTGCCCACCAGGTCATTGTCTGCCCGAGCGATCCAGCGTCGAAAATCTGAAACTCGATTCCACGCCGCCGCAAAGCCACCGCCATTTCCAGCCCAATCGGGCCCGCTCCCACAATCACGACATGCGTACTAGCCGCCCAAGCAATTTCTCCGGTGGACTGGTTTTCAATCATTGGTAATTGGTACTCGCTCGTTCGTATTCGACAATCGCTTCGACCAGACCATCCATGGTGTAGGGCTGGGCTTCCACGGTGACGTTCAATCCTAAGTTGCGCAACGTCTGCGAAGTTGTTGGGCTGATACTGGCCAGCTTCACTTGTCGCAGGTCCTCCCCGAACATTTGATGCAGCGAATGGCCGATCGCGCTGCTGGTGACCGTCACCCAGTCAATCGCCTGCCGCTCGATTGCTTGCCTAATCTTGGGGGCTGCGTCGGTGATATCCACGTTGCGGTAAGCGATAACTTGCTGAACCGTCCGTCCTTCCGACTGTAACGCCTCGGCCAAGCTGTCTCGACCGCGACTTGCTCGAATCAAAAAAAAACGTTCTGCCGACGGATTCAAACGTTCGGAGGCAAGATTGGCGGGGGCCTGACCACAACGTTGACCGACGGTCCGTTCAGCATCGAAGCCCGCTGGATGAGCGACCAACCCCGCAGATCGTTGACACAGCAGATCGATCAAGCCCTCCGCGTCAAACCGCTCAGGAACCAGGTCAGCTCGGATCCCCTGCGTCGCCAAGGCATCCGCCGTCTTGCTGCCGACGGCGACAACGCGTACCCCGGCCAGCCGCCTGGCATCCGCAGCGTGTTGGTGTAATCGAGCAAAAAAAAATTTCACTCCGTTACGACTGGCGAACACCAGCGTATCTCCCTGGCTAAGGTTTCCGATCGCTTGATCCAGCGGGGTCCAGTCCTCGGGGGGCAGAATCGCGATCGCTGGCTGAACCAAGACGTCCGCCCCAAGTTCACGCAACGGTTCTGCCAACCCGTCGGTCTGTTCTGCGGGGCGTGTTATGAGGACACACCGTCCAGACAACGCGCGATGCGGGAACCAGCTTAACGTTTCGGACAGTTCTGTAACCGGACCCAGTATCACTATTACAGGGGGGCGTAGTTTTGTAGCTGGCGTCAAACGCTCCGCGACCTCATCCAGGCGGCAGTGGATGATTTGCTGGTCCGGCAGGCTGCAGCGGCGAACGATTGCCGCAGGAGTCTCAGGCGGCTTGCCGGCTTGCAGCAGTGCCGCCGTCCAGGCCTCAGCCGTTGTGACTCCCATGTAAACGACCAGCGTTCCTGGGAACCGAGCCAACGCGTTCCAGTCCAAAGCTGATTTTGCCTTGCCCGGTTGCTCGTGTCCCGTTACCAAAGCGACTGCCGATGCCAATTGTCGATGGGTTACCGGAATGCCCGCGTAACTTCCTGCAGCCAGCGCGGCGGTTATTCCTGGCACGATAACAAATGGAAATCCAGCGTCCTTCAGCGAGGCAGCCTCTTCAGCGGTGCGGGCAAATATCGCTGGGTCACCCCCCTTTAGGCGTGCGACGGACCTTCCCTCGTATAGGTGTTGGAGCATCCGCTGGATGATTTCCTCCTGGGTCCAGTAACGTTGCTTGCCATGTTTACCCACACACTCATGCAGGGCGTTTGGCGCGTGCTCCAGGATCATTTCATTGGACAAGCCATCGTACAGGACAACGTCCACCATCCGCAGGCACTGTGCCCCGCGAAGCGTCAGCAGCCCAGGATCTCCTGGACCGGCACCAATCAGATAAGCTGTGGGTCGTTGCATAAAAGGTGATGGGTGGACGTCTTGTTGGGTGACTACTGGACAATAGCGTTGTCGATTGACATACTTTGCTGACAAATATATCACGACTTGCGTCGCTGACAGAGACTCTCCAAACCGAACCGTGGTTTTAGCTCGCGAGCTTGGATGATCCGCAGTCATTCGCCTGAGCATAACCGAACTTACACTCCAACGAATTGAGCCATTATGCCTAACTCACCCAGTGCAAAAAAACGACTTCGTCAAAATGAAAAACGCCGTCTCGCCAACCGCGCCGTACGCAGCGCGATGCGTACCCAGATTCGCAAGGTGCGGGAAGCGGTCCAGGCTGGAAATATGAACGATGCGGAAACTCATCGGCGTTTGGCCGATAACCGATTGGATCGGGCTGCAGCGCGTGGCGTCATTCATCGCAACACCGCGGCGCGAATGAAAAGTCGCCTGCAAGCGTTGCTGAAGCGAGCCAAAGTCAGCGCTTAGGATTCGTGATCAGTCGAATTCTCTTCCCCGTTGCTTGGAAACTGCGATTCAACTT
>SLFV01000410.1 GCA_007124075.1 Roseimaritima sp. | reverse complement strand
TGACAAGTGGTTGCTTTCCAGGATCCAAGAAAATTCGCCTTGCTCGATCCCCATTTTCAATGCGTCGGGCAAGATGCGTTCCAGCGTAACAATCCCCAGTCCCCACTTCTGATACTCCGGTAAGACATTGGCACTGATCAGCCGCACGCGTTTCAAATGCTTACGCTTGGTCAGCAAGGTAAACCATCCGAAGGGAAACAATCGCCCGCCAATCTGTTTGATCAATGGGTTGTAGTCCAGCAGCCCAAATCCCGCACCCACCGGTTTACCATTGATTTCCGCGATGCTGGTTAATTCCGGCACCAACAGATGCTTCAGTCCCTTCGCTTGTTGCATGATTTCGGCATCAGACATCGGAACGTAGCCCCAGGTGTTTTCCAATGACCGATTGTAGATGTCCAGAAACGTGCGGATGTCCGAAAGCAAACGTTTGGGATTCAGGGGACGCGTCCGAACTTCGAAGCGTCGTTTGACTTCCTCCAGGATGAAAACCAATTTTGGGTCAAGATCCTTCAGCATATCGATTTCTGCCTCATAGCAGAATAAATCCTGTGATTTCTCAAACCCAGCGGCGGTGTAAAGACGATCGTAATACGCTGGATTATACGGAATCATGAAGGTCGGAGACGAATCGAAACCTTCCACCAAGGAACCACATTCATAGTTCAAGCTCGGGTTGGTCGGGCCGCGGGCTGCCGTCATGCCCTGCTGCCGTAACCAGTCGCAAGCGGTGTCCAGCAATTGCGTCGCAGCAGCCTCGTCGTCGGTGCATTCGAAAAAACCAACAAAGCCGCGTTGTTCTTCGTACCGGCGATTGTGGCCATGATTGATGATCGCCACCACGCGTCCCAACAACTGACTGCCGCGAGCGACCAAGAAGGCTTGGGACTGTGCATCGAGGTAAAAAGCGTGCCGCTTGAATCCAACCAATTGCTTTTGAATCCCCCACAGCGGTGGCACCCAATAAGGATCGTCACGATACAGATCCTTCAAAACCGCCATAAAGGCTCGGCGGTCCGCACTGGTTGTTACCGGCCAGCATCGCAGTTGTGCAGCCATTGAAAAAACTTTCGGAACAGACGTAATCAAAACAGCATGATCGCAGCAGTAACCGCAAGCCCCTAACCATCCCGTGACCGTGCTGGGCGGTTGCGGACCTGATTGTATGCCACAACGTAGGCAACGTTAAGGTCGCCGGGAAGCGTCGCCGGAACGGATGTTCGATGAAGTGGGGTGACGGGGCGGCGCGGGATCAGCAATCGCCGCAAAAACCCGTCCCCCCCCACGACCTACCAGCAGCGTCGCTGGTTGCCCGCCGACCGTCCGTTTGCTGCGGAGTCGTCGCCGTAAATCATCGGGATCGTGTTCGGTACCGCGGACTTTAATTTCCAGCAGCAAACGCCCCCGTTCTGCGGCGACCCGCTTAAGTGTCTTGACATCGGCAGGTCCAGACCAAACGACCTCGTACGCCTTGGCCAAGGGACTTGGGACCTCCCGGGAATCGGTTGTGAAAAAACCCTGTGGCCCGCACAACCCGAACCAGCCATGCTGACGCGCAAACGCGACGGAAAGCCCCGCGGCTCGAATCGCAGGATCCAGATCGATCACCCACCGCAGTGGTGCAGTTGCTTCCGGCAGGCCCGATTGCTGCGGTGAGGCCGTGAACGTTACGTGGCAATACTGTGCGTCCAACGTGGTTGCCGAGCGGTACGGGGGTTCCGCCCCAGCCAATTTGCCGATCCACAGAAGTTGCTGCCGCACACTACCACCAAGGCTGATCCATTCCCGATGATACCGCAGCGGAAGACTGAGCGGGACCGTTGCCGCCGGTGCCAGCTTGACGACCCCTCCATCGCAACACGAAAACCACCGCAACACATCCTCCAACGCAGGCTGATATCTGCGGGGGTCGGTGGCGCGTCGGTCACCCGGTCGACGGTCGGGATCAATGTGCAGAAAAAATGGCTGCCTGCGGTCCTCCGAAACGGACAACACCCGTTCTGCCAACCCAGCCACGACCTGGGCTGGATAAGCGGTCTGCAGATGGTCACCGGTTTGCAGATTGTAAGCCGCCATCCGTGCGATCAACGGGTCAGCATCGATCGCCAGTAATGGACCACGCTGACGCAATGCGATCGCATCGGCACCAATGCCACAACAAACATCGATAATGGTGGCACCGCCAGGAAATCGATTGGCTTTGTACGCCGCCGAGTACGCGTCGCTGGACTGTTGCAATGCACGAGCGGTGACCACCCAGTGGCTCTGCCCCGGTCCCGGTGGACCTAATTTTTCTGACGCCTTACGCTGCAATTCCCCTAAACTGGCAACCCAGTCCGCTGTTTCCACACCCCACCGATCACGTAACCGAGTGATCTGAGCGGCGGATAGTGGCAATTGTAAATCATCCAAAACTCGCAAATGCGGGTCGGTCTGCAACAATCGGTCCAGGCTGGTCAGCCTCCTTACGTCGTCGGGGTTCCCCACACCGCTCACACAATTGCTAATGGATTACGCTTGGTTTCCAAGGTGCCCCGCGTCACCCCGACACGATTGAGCGCCCGCAACTGCCGCCATACGCTGTCCCCATCTCGCTGGCCGGCCAATAGCTCCCGGTATATCTGAACCAGCCTGACCGTATTCTCCGGTGTATCCTCAAGTAATTCGAGCCGAAAATGCCGCAGCCCATTTTGAATCAGATGGGGGACCGCTTCGGCGGCGCTTTGCGGTAACGCGTTGTACAACGTGTTCCGGCAGGCAACATCGGCATGCAGCGGGTGTTCCGCCCCGGTCCGATCGCGCAAGCGGACCTCATGACGGTCACAGGGGCGACCGCAGTTAGTTTTGTTGGTGCCGGGAGACAGGACCGCACAAAAAACACAATGCTCCATGTGAAACATGGGCATGTGTTGATGGATGACAACCTCCAGCCACTCCGCCGGCACCGCTGCCACAAGCTCAAACAACTGTTCACGATTCAAGTCATAGGCGGGTGTGACGAGTGCCGCGCCGTGCCGCTGCAGCCAATGGACGCTCAGCTCGTTAGCTGCGTTAAGCGAAAAATCGGCAACGGCGGCAAACCCTTCCTGACGACAGAACTGTAACGCAGCCAGATTGCGGCACAGTATGCCGTCGGGTTGATGGCGGCGCAGTACTTTCAGCAGCCCCATTTCCCCCGGTTTCTGGATACGAACCGAGCCAACATAAAGCGAAACGCCTGCGGCACGCGCGATCTGAATCGCTTGCGGGTACTGTCGCACATCGTGAAAATCGACATAAATCCGCCCCACACCAACCGTGGCCGCGGTTTCGACTTGCCGTAGGTGCCGACATAAAACCGAAAGTGTTGGCGAACTCGGTGGAGCGGTCGGTTGCGGGCTATCGGCAAGCTCACGTCTTAGCGATTGCAACGCATCCCGCGTGACAACCCGATCTACCACCCTCGAGGCTTGCTGCGATTCCAGTTCCGCCACCGTCCGCCGTCGCAGATCATTGATCCACTGCAACGGTACCATCGGGTTGCCCTGAATATCGGCGATAAAGCATCCCAGTTGATACGGTGTGCCGCCCAAACGTCCGATTTTTTCCCGTAGCATCTCCGCCGTCGCGATCTGATTCCTTGCCGCCGGTAAGAGGTGGTCCCCCGTAACCGAAACGGTTTGCCCCGAGGCAGCACGGGCCGTCAGTTGCAACGCCTTTCCGGTGTGTGCCGCCAGCTCGAAATCGACCCGACAGCGGTAGTGCGGGTCGCATTTGGCATACGTTTTACGAAGCTTGCGATTCAACTGCGGATCGTCCGATTTATAAACCTGCTGGCCGACATGCAGCAGTTCCAACTGCAAATCGCGACGTCCAAAACGCAACTCGACGCGTCCCCCCGAGACCCGCTGAACGGAACTGCCGTTTTGCAGGATTTCGTACACGCGGCCCCCCTGTTGTGTCCCCTCGGCACGGCCACCGGCAAAGCCGATCCCGTCACCACGGGCGACGCCTCGCGCAGCGTTGATGACGATGCCTTGTTTCGTCTTCCGTTCGACCTTACCCAACAAAACGCCGCGTTTGGCCGAATCAAATCCGGGAACCAATTGCTTGTGGTCACATCCATGCAACCAACCCGGCGAAAATCCTCGCGAGAAGGACAATTCCATCTGCTCGACCGCCGCATCGGACAGCGTGACTTGCTGCTGATGCATCGCCTGATCGATCGCTGCGCGATACTGCGCCGTGATATTAGCAACGTATTCCGGTGTCTTCAGCCGTCCCTCAATTTTCAGCGAACAAACGCCAGCCGCGATCAGTTCCGGGATCACGCTGTACCCGGCCAAATCCTGAGGGCTCAGCAAATAACGCATCGACCCCAAGTCCTGTTCGTGATCATCACAGATCAAATCATAGGGCAGACGACAGGCCTGAGCACACTGGCCTCGATTGGCGCTCCGCCCCCCCAGCGATTCGCTGGTTAGGCACTGCCCCGAATAGGCAACGCACAACGCACCGTGGATGAAAACTTCGATTGGCATTGTTGTCTGCTGGCAAACCTGCCGAATCTCCTTGAGCGACATTTCGCGAGCCAAGACGACACGTTGCAAACCCAGCCGACTGGCGACCGAAATGGTTTCCGCGCTGGTCAGTGTCATCTGCGTCGACGCGTGGATCGGCAGGTCACGGCAAACCTGTCTCGCCAAGCGGGCGACGCCAAAATCCTGGACCAGGATCGCATCGGTTCCAGCCGCCGCGATTCGCTGCAGGATGACTTCCAAACGTGGCAATTCACCGGAAAAAGCGAGGGTGTTGACCGTTACATAGCCGCGAACATGACGCCGATGTAGTGTCGCGATGACCTCCGGCAGTTCATCAATGTGGAAATTGCTCGCTCGTGCCCGCGCGTTAAACCCACAATCCAAACCGAAATAAACCGCATCGGCTCCGTTTTCAATTGCGGCATGCAAACAGTCCCATTGACCTGCGGGCGACAGCAGTTCGGGAGCCAGCGGTTGCGGTGAAGGCGGATCGGTGGTCATCGACTGAAAGCTTCCCATTACAGTTCTTTGATCCGCAACTTCCGATACCGTGCCTCCATGGGGGCTCCCGAATGGACCTGCAATGCGATGATGCCGGTCCTGGGAATCTCCGGGTCGGGCTCCGTGTAGTCAACGGTCTTT
>SLFV01000061.1 GCA_007124075.1 Roseimaritima sp. | reverse complement strand
GTCGATTTTGAGGCTTTCCAGGGTAAATCGGGCTGAATCTTTATCATCCCATTAACCGATATTACCGGCACAGGCAGGGCTGCAGCGCGATGAAGTAAAGCGGCAGCCAATCGGGCGGGGGGCAATCCCGCGAAAAATTCGAACGCACATCGGTGGAAAAATAGTCATGTCGGTACTGAAACTGACGATCGGCTGCTTGGCCGTTCTAGCCATCACCAGCGGGATTCGCAATGCTTCGGCACATGACGGCGAGCACATGCCGTTTGCGGACCCTTTCGCATTTGAGCCAGATTTTCGCTGGTTCGAACCCGTCACAAGCATGGACTTGGCTGACATGCGACCCAGCAAACGGGCCTCGATCGGCTGGTATGGTGGTGCTGATCTGATGCAACTGTGGGTAAATCGGCCCCAAAGCAGTACGACGTACTACAACCTGGACAGCACGTGGGGCAGTCGCTTGGATTTCGGTTTTATGAACGAAGAACGCCATGGCTGGCAGGCAACCTACAGCCAGTTTGGCAGTCCCGGAGCCTCGCGTGTGGTTGCCTTGGAACGTCTAAACCGGCTGAATCCGGAAGATTTGGCAGGGCAAGCCGATGACGATGATGGCTTTATTGATCCGCGTGGACAATTGCTTCCCGAAGCCGATCGCAACACGCCCGGCTTTTCGGAGCGTCTGTATTTCCCGGGAGAGAGCCAAAATCAGATCAGCATGCGGAGTTTCGAACTGAATAAGGCTTTTCGGATGGAACCCTACCATTACGGCGGCATGTTGGAACCTTTGATCGGTGTTCGCTACATGCGAGTTCGCGATCATTATTTTCGCTCGACCTATCGTTCGACCGACTCCATTTCCTATCCGCTGATCGTCACCCCTGAGGACGACGAGGTGATTGAACAGTTCACTACAGAATTTTCCACGGCAAACAACTACATGGTTGGGGGTCAACTGGGATTCCGGTATTTCAAATTCTATGATCGCTTCATGCTTAGCACCGACTTCCGAGCGTTCTCGATGCATAACTTCCAGTCAAACTTTGACTCCACGGTTGTCGAAACAACGGTCTATGATGATTTGGGCCTGGAATCGGAAGTGGAACAGTTCGAACGGGCTCGCCTGGGGACGATTGACCGCCGTGGCGATCGGTTCGTGTACGGCTTTGACACGCGGGTTGAACTAGCGTACACGGTGACCCGAAACTTCAATATCCGGGGAGGCGTGCAGCACTTCACCCTGGCACGAGGGTTGTGGCGGGGCCGCCTAAGTGATTCCAACGACCAGGCTTTGCATGCCATCGGTTACACCTTCGGGATCACGATCAATCGCTAAGGGACCAGCTCCCCGCCAAACTGCCTGTGACTTTGCCAAAACGGTCCAGACGCATACGCGACTGAGGCCGTTTTTTCGTTTTCTATTAGCAGGATTATGGAGGCAGTGTCGCTTCGGGCAACGGGTAACCGACGCAGGCCTCTCAGCCGTTCGTTACAATAAGTCAACCTGGGCCTGGATTTGTAGTAGTTTCAGAACCGCTTCAGCAGTTTCGATCCCTTTGTTTCCGACGTTGCCGCCGCTTCGATGAATCGCCTGCTCAACGGTGTTGCACGTCAGTAAACCAAAGCCGATGGGTTTGCCGGTTTCGACGGACAGGTTCATTAGTGCCAACGACACGGCCCGATTGATGTGTTCGTCATGCGATGTTTCGCCGCGGATGACCGCGCCCAAGGCAATGGCGCCATGAATGTCGGAACGTTTTATCAATCTTGCGGTGACGACGGGCAGTTCCCACGCCCCGGGAACATCCAGCACAAGCAGTTGTTTGGGATCAAGCCCGAACGCCAGACACGTGTCGACTGCTCCGGTCTTCAATTTACCCGTAATGCTTTCGTTATAACTCGAGACTACGATTGCGATCCGCCAACTGCGGATGTTGGTTGATTGCGATGCCGACTCTTCGACCATCGTGTGGGGCTCCTGGAATCTGGTTGGTGCGGGGTTGGGAGGCTGAATCAAAGAGCAAACCAGCGTGCAGTGGACTACAGCAAGATAATGGCGTCAATCCCGAAGGTTGTTTGGGCGCGAGCGCCATCTTCATTAAGCTGCAGGTTTTGCATGGCATCACGTTGTAGCCCCCAGTCCCAGCGGACTTCAGGGCGAATGGTGAAAAAACTGGACGGCCTGCAGTTCAGCCCCAAGGTTATAGAGTAAACGTCAGCGGTTTTTCCCGTCGCTGTAAATCCATCGCCTCCGACACGCCAATATTCAAAGCGCAAACCTCCGGTAAAACGCTCTGCGAATTGGTAGAAAAAGTAGTTCGTAAAACCATTGCTGGACCGGAACAGCCGACCGTCCTGCAAACGGGTGGCGACAAAGTCCTTCTGCGAGATGAACGCGAATCGGTCGGTTACTCGGTATCGTGTCGTCAAGCTTTGCACGTGGCCGCGCTCCGAAACAAAGTTCGGAACCGGGACGGCCCCGCCCACAGCACCGCTGGCGGTGTTCAAACGCCCCGCGGATGTCGTGTAAGTCAGACTGAACGCGTCGGTCAATTGCCAACCCAAACCGCCCAAGAATGCGTCCCCGTTGTCTGCAAAGCCCGAATCCCAGCCCAGCGTGTACCCCGCATAAGCCGTTAGGCCGTCAGTGACGTCGTAGGAAGCCAAGACACCCGTGTGAGCGAGCGGATTGACGCTGCGAAACTGCCAGGAGTGACTGTAGAAAAAGTTGTCCGGAGCCGCCGCGACTTCGTAGCCAAGGATCGTGAAAAAACGACCAATTTTTAAATCAAAAGCCCCATAAGCTAGTTCGCCGTAAACTTGGGGCAAGGCGTGGCCGTAACTGCCGTGCCGCCAGGAACTATCCCAAGCCGAACCGTTAGCGGAAACGCCCGTTGAGATTGATTGTAGCTGCGACGCGTCACTGCCATAGAGATAGTCGATCCGCCCACCCAACTGCAAGCCATTGCGTCCACAAACCTTTTTTTCAGCGAACAGCCACGCTTGCTGCAATTGAACTTGACCGGGACGCTGATTAAAGCGGGTTGCCAGCGCTGGTTCTCCAAGGCCGCGGCTGTGGTAACCAAGCTGGGTCCAACCACCCAGGCTGAATGAACCGGCGCGGGGATGCTGCACGCTATTCCAACATTCAAGACAGCGATCAATCGGCTTGACCGATGCGTTACACCCACTGAGGGTCTCCAGCGACCAGGATGTCAACGTGACAAAGGAGTCCTGCACCTCTTGGGAACGGCAGGTTGTTTCAATGCATGCCAGAACGCAAGCAGCAAGCCAGAATAGTTTGTGGAACTTTGGCATCAGCGAATGCAGTGGGAGGTGCAAAACCTGGATTACGCTGATGAGTTCGGTTGCTTTGGTCCGTTGGAATTGCGATTATTGCATGCAAACAAAAAATCGCGCTGAAGCGTCGGCGGGTGAATGGGTTGTGACGGTTCTGACTGCCAATCCGCACGGCTGTCATTTCTGTCGATGCTTCCGGGTTGCCGGGCGAGAGCTGCAGAAAAGATATAGGGCGGCCCCCAACACCGCGCGATGCGAGCCCGCAGACGCGAAGCCCGCACAAAACCGCCCCAGCAGACGCGATCCAACGCCCTACAGCGGGAACTCGTCATCAGCCGCACTGTCCGAATACAGTGGCATGTGCCTGTAATAGACTTCCAGGATCATGGTCGCCATCGCAGTCATGTACAGACGACCGCCCTGTGACGTGCCATGCCCAGCATTCGGGAATGCCCAGCTTCCCTTTGCACCACCAGATTGGGCCTGCTCGGCGACCAACCAGTCTCGCAACGCGACATTAAACTTTTCCCACTCCGGCCCGCCGAACTGACGTAACACCTGAGCCGTATAGTAGTTGTAATAAATGTCATTTTTCACCAGTCCAAACTTGGACAGGTTTTCCACCCCTTTAATAATTCCCGGATGTTTTTTATCCCACCCCAAATACATCCGACACAGCAAGCCCACGGCATGACACGCCTTGTGCGAGGTACGACTTGAAACGGGCCCCGTGTACCCGTACAACGCACCGCCATCGGACTGCACGGAATCAAGGAACAAGGAGGCCTTGCGGATGGATGCGGGCTGGACCGTCAGGTGCCCCATGTAACCGCTTTTCAAAGCCATCAATTGCCAGCCAACCGCGGAAGTGTCCCCCGCCTGCCTGGGGCTATACCTCCATCCGCCACCCACGGGGTCTTGGGCGTACATGATGTAATTCAACGCCCCTTGCGCGGGTGCTGCCAAGCGTGGGTCTTCCGTCATCGCATAGGCTTCGCACAATGCAATTGCGACCAGGCCATGCGAATACATCGACCCCCCACCGGCAGTAAAATCCAAAACCGGCAAACCACCCATGTTTTTGGCTTTGCCGTTGGCCATCAGAAACGCCAACCCGCGTTCAACCGTCCGCTTGTGCTCACCCGCAAGATGGGTTTGACCAGCTCCCAGGAATGGCAGCAAGGCCAAGCCAGTCGCACCGTTAAGTGCCCGATCCAAATCACCAGGCCGGTCGCAGGTGGGGTCGGGCCGGACTAGGTGATGATTGAAATTCCACGCACCATTGGGGGCCTGGTGGCGGGCGAGCCATTTCAGGGCCATCGCGACCGCCGCTTCGCTGGCGTCGTTGCCCCCGTAGGTCCGCAGCATCTGTTTTTTGACTTCCGCGCTGGTACGACTGCCCATTTCGGTGGTCGATGTCGACGAAAGCGTTTGTAGCGAATCGGCAACGGGTGCCATCTGGCTGGCCAAATCGACAATGTTGATCGGAACGGAAACCATCTCCAGCGGGGTCTCCACATCTACCGGAGCCATCTCTTCAATCGGCTCGGGCGTATCGACGACCTCTTCGACTACCTCCTCGTTGACCTCGTCGAAATCATCGTCCAACGGATCAATCGCGAAATCCTCAATTTCAGGGCCTTCCTCCCCCATGCCCGAGGCACTCAGAACATTGACGACCCTCTCTTCATCGCGGATCGTCATCAAGGCAAACGTCAACAGCAACAACACGTGGACCAGCATGCTGATCATCCAAGCCGGAGCGGCCTGTTTGACGACGAACTTGCGGGTTGGGTCAGCATCGGGAGGGACCTCTTCGGTGGTAGGCTCCGCAGGTTTCGCTTTCTCTACCTTTCGTGACTGCAGGGCCTT
>SLFV01000519.1 GCA_007124075.1 Roseimaritima sp. | reverse complement strand
AGCGCACGATGCCGTAGGGGAGCATGGCAAAGTGGTGCGGGGCCGTGGAGTGGAACAGTTCTCCGCCAGTCACGCGGATGCTGCCGCGGCGGTTCGCATGGTCGACGAACACGAGCTGGCCGTCGTAGGCTTTCGCTTTTTCCAGCGGCGGAAATTTTCCAGCTATAGGGCGGAACGGTTCGTCTGCGGCGGCAGTTGCAAGAAGCGAAAGATTTCCTCCGGCGATTGCTGCAATCGAGATGTTCACGAAAAACAGAATGATTAATGAGTAATGGAGATTAAAAAATGCAAAATGTGGTCTGATGTTGCACTGCGTATTCGTTTTAGCTGGAAACATCAACTTGAGTACTGGCGACGCCACATCGGACGGCTCGTTTGCATCTACGTGATTTTCATTTTGCATTTTCCATTCTCCAATAATCATTACTCATTTGCCCCATCTTGACCGCGCATTTCCATTCAATGCTAAATTTGGTGTAGTGGGATTCGCCAGAATTCCTTTGAACATAAAACGCAGGGAATTCTGGCGAATCCCACTACATCCAATCCCTTCATTGATGCGGGGCATTGTTTCTATTGACTTCAAACTTCGATCACCGAGTTACTATCACCGAAATTGTCAGTCTCAACTCCCATTCGCTGCGCCATCATCAGCAGCAGGTTGCTCATGTGAGCGTTCGGATTCGCCGGGCGGCTGCAGAGCGAGTAGTGCTTGCCCGGCTGGTCGAGTTGGTAGCCGTCGAAGTGCCCCTGATTGAAATCGAGATGGCTGCCGTGCTTCAGGCCGAGGTCCGAACCGCCAGCGAGCACGAGCGGCAGGTTCGCATTGCCGTGACTATGGCCGTACGACATGCCACTGCCGAACAGCGACATCGTCGAATTTAACAGCGGTTTGCCGTTGAGGTCTTTCGTTTCGGCGAGTCGCGTGAGGAAATAGCTGTACTGCTCGATGGCGAACGTGTCGTAGTTCGTGAGCTTCTCCATGTAGCCCGGATCGCCGCCGTGGTGGCTGAGCTGGTGGCGTGACTCGGTAATGCCGATTTCGGGAATCGAGAACGCGTCTCCCTCGCCTCCGAGACTGAAGGTCGCCACGCGAGTCACATCCGTCTGAAAGGCGAGCACCATCAGGTCATACACGGTACGAAAATAGTCGCCCGCCATCGTGGCGGCGATGTCGCGGTTGGTGCGTTTGCGATCAGCATCGGAGATGGCCGGAAGCGGCGTGTCTAACCATGCATCGGCCCGCCGCGTGCGAATCTCCGCCTCGCGAACGGACGTGAGGTACTGCTCCATGCGGCCTTTGTCCTCCGCCCCCAGGCTTTGATCGAGTTGGCGGACTTCATCGAGGTTGGCGTCGAGCACGCTCCCCTTACGGCGCAGGGCTTTCCTTTGAACATCCTTGCCCCCTTTCGGCTCTTCAAACATCGACGCGAATATCTCACTGCAACGACGCATCGCCGGCAGCCGCACTCCATCCGCCGTCCAGGCGAGCGAAGCCCCCGTAAGAGCAACATCCATCGAGGGGTAACGGGTGTGCGGTGCCGTGATCTCCGCCATCTTTTGGTCCACGGAAATGGTGTTGCGGTCGGTAGGGCCCAACTTGCCGCCGGTGAGCCAGACGGAAATGCAGCTATGGTCGTGGCCGAGCGCTCCCGGGTGATGTAGCCCGCTGATGGGCGTAATGAATTCGCGGTGTTTCTCCAAAGGCTTGAGTGACCGGGAAAACTCGTAGTCTTTCCCCGGTGTGGTGATTTGGTAGTTCAGCGAATGGACACCGTTGGCGAGATAAATGAACGCACTGCGCCGCGGAGTCGCAAAACTCGCTTCGGCGGCTCGCAACGGCACCATGCACTCCAAAAGCGGCAGCGAAATGCAGGTGCCCATCGCACGCAGCGCGTGGCGACGGTCGAGAAGCCAGGATTGGGAAAGGTAGTTCATGGGACTGGTCCTTGGGTTGGGGGGGGGAATTAATGATTAATGATTAATGATTAATGGAAATTGGAGAATGCAAAATGGGCGGGTTCTGTTTCATTCTGCATTTTTCAATCTCCATTACTCAGTACTCATTGTAGCTTTTCTTCATCGCCAATCTTTTTGGGACGTGATTGATTTGACTTGGCGGTGACGAGTGACTTGGCGATGATCTTGCAGAGTTGGCTGCATTCATCCAGGAGTGGTTCGAGGCGTTGTTCGGGTATTAACTCGGATTTGATAATTAAACGGATCCACACCGCGCTTTCTCGAAGCTCTTTGAGCACAATTCCAAGCTTGTGAATGAAGTCTCGTTTGCTTTCCGCTGCACATCCTTCAGCATAATTAGGTGCCGGCGACGTACCTGAACGAACGAACTGCCCCGCAATGTGTCGCCCCAGCTTCGTATCCGGCAACGCATCAATTGCTTTACCTACTCGGACCGCAAAATCCAGCAACCGTTCTTCGATATCCGCACCCTTCCTTGTCGGCTCCTGCTCTCATTTCGCATTTTTCAGTCTCCATTACTCATTAATCATTCTCTTTTCTTCCTCACCGTTTCTTCATCAATTCCGACAGTGCCACCGCACGCACGATGTCCTTCACGCCATACTGGTTTTTCCTTGCCTCCGCGACAATCGACTGGATGTCATCCGCGTCATCCACAGTCAGCACCCGGCGAAGTGCGTAGGTGCAGAGATGCTCGATAAAGGCTCGGGCAAACTTGTCGCGATCTTCAAGCAGCAACTGTTTGAATTGGACGGCATCGTTATAGGGGCGACCATCGGGCAGGACACCTGACGCATCAACCACTGGATCCTTACCGGTCCCGGATGGAACACGTTCGTGTGTTCGCCACTGACCAATAGCGTCGTACTGTTCCAAGGCGAATCCGAGCGGATCAATTCTTTGATGACAAGCCGCACAGCTTGCGTGCTGTGCATGTGCAGCCAGCTTTTCGCGAATCGTCGCTTTAGGGCTCTGCGGCGGATTGGGTTCAATCGGATCAACGTTGGCCGGAGGTGGTGGTGGCGTCTTGTTGAAAATCACTTCACTGAGCCAGACACCGCGATGGACTGGGCGATGACGCGTACCGTCTGAGGTCAGGCCGAGCACCGCGCCCATCGTCAACAGACCGCCGCGATGATCCTCGGGCTTGAGCGAAACACGCTGGAAGCCTCCCGTTTTCGGTTCCGGCAGACCGGAGAATTCACAGAGCCGAGCATTGGCCATCGTCCAGTCGGAATCGATGAACTCATCCACAGACAAGTTCTTGTCAAACAGTTCGCGGAAAAACTCTACCGGCTCGGCCTTCATGCTGGTCTCCAGCCATGCCTCGTAGCTTGGGTAGAGATTCTTGTCCGGCGTGAACATGCCCACGCGGTGCAGTTGCAGCCATTGCCGCGCAAAATCATCGACGAAGCGATTCAACTTGGCGTCGGCCAGCATCCGGTCTACTTCTCGCTCAAGTGCGACGGATGTCTTGTCCGTCGACACATTGGACGGACTGGAAGTCCGTCCTACAACGCTCAGCGAATTACTTCTCGCCGCAGCCAGTAAGCCATCATCCGGCATCGAACTCCACAGGAAATACGAAAGCCGTGAGGCGAGTTCCGAGTCGGTGAGCCATTCGCGTGCCACCTTGTCTCCTTCTACCAGGTAGATGAAGTGCCGGGAGGTGAGCACGCCCTGCAATGCAACCCGATAGGCATCAGCCAGCGTCTCACCCAACTCGCGCTCGGCGCGGTAAGCATGCAGATACCGCTCCAGTTCCTCCCGATTCACCGGCCGACGCCATGCGCGTTCAGCGAAGCGGTGCAAATGTTCCGCAACCACTTCGGACGTTGCGTCATCGGGCGGCAGCAGACCCTGGCGTCGAGCTTTTTCCGCGTCCGACACCAGTGGCCCTTCCCATTCAATCCAGTCGATGAGCGCCAGTGAGTAGAGACCGTTCCCGTTGTCATCGAATAACTGAGGGAATGACGGAGAGGTTACCAAGGTCTCAGTGCTATGCGTGAAAATCGTGCTTCGGTACAACCTGTGAAAGTGCAGGCCTTTCAACTGATGGCTGGCCTCCAGATTGAAACGCAGCCCAACCGGCATATCGAGCGACACCTCCGACTCATAGACCTCAGGACTGTTCTCCGGTGCGGTAATATCCATACCGATGAGCCGAGTGGCGATCGGGTTTTCACCATCTCCCGGAATGCCGATGCTCAGGCGTGCCGTCTGGCCGCCAGGCGGGCGAATCCCGCTGGCCTGGATGCGAACTTTGTAGAGTCCGCTGTGTTCCGGACCGATTCCTTGTCCTAGCCACCCTGAAGAGAAGGCCACGGGTCCAGCGTTCGGAGCAGCACCGGGGTAGATCACGCAACGCAGCGGTCGCGTGATGCCGAAGCGGTCCAACGCCTCCTGCTGCGTCTTCCCACCACCTGGCAGTAAATCCGCTGCGGTCTTGCGGACCTTACGAGGCTCCATACTTGCAGTGGGCAGGGCACGGTCGAGCACGATCTCGGCGGCACGGTAATAGCGGTCCACATGCGACGGCGAAAGCGACAGCTCCGACCCGATGCGCTCGTAACCATGCCACAGCGTATCTTCGTTGAGCTGGCCCGGCTTAGTCGGATCATAGCGAACTCCCAAAAGGTCATAAACCGTGTTTTGATATTCCTTTCGGCTTAATCGATAATGGGCTACCGATGGCCTCGCTGCCATCCTTGCAGCCCGGCCCTCTTTCATTTTGGCGTCCAGTTGCGTGACAAACTCGGCGATTTCCTTCTGAGTCGGTCGCTGCTCACTCGGAGGCGGCATCTCGCCGCTATTAACCTTTTCGAGTGCCTCAGCCCAGTGATTCGTATCCACACCAGCCTTAAAATCGCGAGACAGTTTGTCGAACCGAAGATCGCCTTCTTCCGCCTGCGGTCCATGACAATGAATGCAATGTCTGGTGAGAAACGCGTCAAACGAATCTGCGCTATATGCGATACTCGCGAAGCCGATGCTGACCATGACCAGCAAAAAGATTGAGGTATTCTGGTTTTTCATTTTCCTGTTCTCAATTTTCTTGTCGGCCTACGCCAGGATTTCTTTGACCATTGTGCCATAAACGTCGGTGAGCCGGTAGTCGCGGCCGAGATGTCGCGATGTCAGTCGAGTGTCATCGATCCCAAGGAGGTGCAGCATGATGGCGGGATGCATGGGAACTCTGGCGAGTTCCACTACGAACGCGTGTGCGGTGCCTCACGGTTGCTTCTCCAGTCGTACGAGGACGGCTTGCATGTGTTTCCGCATGGCCGACTCGGCTGCATCGGGATCGTGTTCGCGGATGGCTTTCAGGATCGCGTTGTGCAACCGACGACCGAGTTGATTGTCTTTTTGAGAAGGGGTCGTGCGCGCCATTTGCGCCAGAACGAATTCGTAAATGACTTCCATCAAATTCTGCATCAATTTGTTGTCCGCAATCGCAAGCAGTTTGCGATGGAAACGAAAATCGATCTCGAGCGCATCGGCATAGGACAAGGCCTCTTCATCCAATTGCTGCAGTAACTTTGCCAACTCCGCAACGTCTTTATCGGTCGCCTTCTCAGCCGCTTGTCGAGCAGCTTGCACTTCGATGGCCGAACGGAGTTCGGCATAAGAAAGCAGTTCCTGCGGCGAGATCGTCACGGCTGTTTGCAGCAATCGCACGCAATTCGTCAAACTGCTCGTATCGCCGACGAAAGTACCTCGACCGCGTTGGATATCGACCAGCCCCAGAATTTGAAGCCGAGCCAATGCTTCCCGAAGCACCGGCCGACTGACCTGCAATTGAGCCACCAGATCATGTTCGCCCGGAAGTCGTGAACCAGCGGCTAATTTCTGATCCTTGATCACTTTCGCAATTCGATCGACCACCAGGTCCACCGTCGTCCGCCGCTCAATCGCTGCTAACTGCATCCAACAATCTCCAATAAAGACGACCGCCTAAACGCCATTGCCAAAACGCCAGGCTGTCAGACAGGTCAACAGGTGCCCCGGCCAGTTCAGGCTGACTCCGGGAAAGGTTTGGGAAAGTTTCCCGTCGAAAGAGGGCCATTTCACGCCAGCAATTCACCGATCACGTCCCCATGCACATCGGTCAAACGCCGCTCGATACCGTTGTGGTAGAATGTCAATCGTGTATGGTCGATACCCAGCAGGTGTAACGCCGTCGCGTGCAAGTCGTAGCAGTACGTGGGATGTTCGACAGCCTTGAAGCCCAGTTCATCGGTGGCCCCGTAGCCGACGCCCCCTTTGATTCCGCCGCCAGCAAGCCATGCTGTGAATGCACCGGCGTTGTGATCTCGGCCTTTGCCCCCGTCGCCCTGAGCGGCTGGCTGACGGCCAAACTCGGTTGTGCAGATCACCAGCGTGTCGTCGAGCATGCCCTGTTGCTTCAAATCGATAAGCAGTGCCGATGCACCGGTATCCAGTACAGATCCCCAATAACCATGGTCACGATTCAGGTCTTCGTGGCTATCCCAATTCGGGCGAATCTTTTTGGCCGTCGTATTTTCAGCCCCACAGTAAACCTGGACAAAACGGACACCGCGCTGTGCGAGTCTCCTTGCCAGTAAGCATTGTCGCCCAAACGATCCGATTTCTGGATGATCGAGTTCGTAAAGTTTTTTGGTTGCCTGACTCTCCTGGCTCAGGTCGGTCACTTCGGGAGCACTGAGCTGTAACCTTGCCGCCATTTCATAAGCTTTGATGCGGGCGTCGAGTTCACTGTTAACGCTGCGATTTTCCTGATGGAGACGGTTGAGCTTCCGTAGAAATTCCAATCCCGCCTTGTCAGTTGCCGGGGATACCCCTGGGAAATCACTGGGCGGAAACAGATCGGCGATCGGTTGTCTCGGGTTGGTGGTATGGAGTGTTGTCGCCTGATGCTCTGCGGGAAGAAAACCGGCTCCCCAGTTGATGATGCCGCCTGGCGGTAGACCGCGCGGGTCTGGCAAGACCACGAAAGCCGGCAGGTCATCGGCTTCGCTACCAAGGCCATACGTCACCCACGATCCCATGCTCGGAAATCCCGGTAACGTAAATCCAGTATTCATCATAAAACAGGCGGGACCGTGCAACGCGGTCTTACTTTGCATCGAGTATATGAAGGCCATGTCGTCGATACAGGTTGCAAGCCTGGGAAACAGGTCGCTCATCCACAACCCAGATTGCCCGTGCTGGCGAAACTTCCAGTGGCTGCTGCGACAGTTGCCGGGCTTAGACGCGAAGAACTGCAGATTGCCGTCGGGATCAAATGGCGATCCGTTCCGCCTTTCGAGTTTCGGTTTGTAGTCGTAAGTATCAACCTGGCTCATTCCTCCGGGACAGAAAATCTGGATCACGCGTTTCGCCTGAGGAGAATGATGTGACCGCGCCAGGCTGTCTTCGCTCAACATCGCCGTCAACGCCAGTCCGCCAAGTCCGCCGCCTGCCGCCTGCAGGAACCCGCGACGTGTGTAAGGTTCAGTCGACATAAACAAACTCGTTGGAACTAAAGAGTGATCGACACAGCGAGAACAGGCCATGCTGTTCCACAAAATCCGTCGCGAGACGAACTTCCTCTGCGGTCGGCTGTCGTCCGAACGACAAGGCAAAACCACGCCTCACCTGAGCTTCCACGTCGTCTCCGGCTTCCGCCCTCAGTCGCTCGGCAAAGTAACGAGACTGCCGAAGCATGAAGTCGTTGTTGTAGAGGGAAAGCGATTGCAGAGGTGTCGTGGTGGTTAGTCTTTTGGGCGTCAAATTGGCCGGGTCTGGACAATCCAGCGTGGTGAGGAATTGGTCGGGCGTCGTGCGAACGATGTAGCGATAAATGCTGCGCCGCCAAAGTGTCGGTTCGTCGGCTGTGATATAGGTGTAGATGGGTGCGTAAGCTTCCTGATAGGAAAAGTCTTCGAAGCCGGGACCGCCACGCTGAAGATTCAACTTGCCACTGACAAACAACACCGAATCGCGAATCGCCTCGGCCTCGATGCGGCGAGGATTCTGCCGCCAGAGCAAACGATTGTCGGCGTCGATGTTGTTAGCATGAACGTACGACGGACTTCCCTGTACGTCTCTATTGTTTTGTTCCGACGGACTAAGAGGTCCGTCGTACGAAGTTTGTTTATAAGTCTCGCTAGTGACGATCAACCGGTGCATCGCCTTGAGCGACCAATTTCGTTTTGCTAATTCGTCGGCCAGCCAGTCAAGCAACTCGGGGTGCGACGGACGACCGCCGCCGTATCCAAAGTCACTGGGCGTATCGACCAGCCCACTGCCAAAGTGCCATAGCCATAAACGATTGACGATGACCCGGCGTACCAGCGGGTTGTCTGGATGCGTCGTCCAGCGGGCCAGTGCCGCTCGACGCTCGCCCTCATCAGTTTCTAATGTTCCCAAATCGGGGTCCAGCATCGCCAGCGACGACAACGCGGCAGGGGCCAGCGGTTCGCCACTGGGGGATTCGGGATCGCCGCGAGTCAACAACTGCACATCCGCAATCGACTCCTCTCGGACAATGCCATAGAATCGCGGAGGGGAACCGAGTTGTTCATGTTCTTTGTCAATCCCGGCTCGCTGAGCTTCGATTTCGGCAAGTCGATGACGGGCTTCTTCGGCAAGTTCACGCTGTACGGCCAGCTTCACCTGCGGATCGCCGAACCCGATCTGATCCATGCTGTAACCGTTGCCACCGTCGGTCGAAACCAGCGTGAGAAAGCGACCCGACGCTGGCAGTTCGAGGTCGATTTTCTGTAATCCGTCAGCCCGGCTCAGCTTGCGATACTCCGCAACTTTGTGACCATCCACGAACACCCAGGCATCGGCAAAGTAGTTTCCCACCGCGCCGAAGTAACCAAGCTGGGCGGTGAAACGCAGTGGTGTCGCGGCACTTTCTGATCCTCCCGTATCGGGAACTTCCAGGTCCGACAATTCCCCGCGATTTCCGGCCGACTCGGAAGTCCGTTGTACGGGCGACCCGGCTTCGTTTGGCGGCAATTCGAGGGCTCGTCTTAGTGCCGCGAGATCAAACGTGATCCCTGCGTTGGCGTGCAGTCCCAGCAGGCTGTGGCCGTCTTTCGTAAAGTCAATTCCGTCCAACTCTGGCGAATGCTGACTGGCGACTGGTCCGTTGCGAATCATGTCCCACGCGTTGCCTGATGTCTTCGGAAGTCCACGGATGGTGACACCCGTAGAGCTGACCGGAATCTCTGTTTTTCCGTCCTCTCCGTCCGGTATGACCACACCGTCGACGAACTCAAAGGGGGATTGCGCAAAACGGTTTGTCACCACATTATCAAGATTGCCAAAGTTTTGAGTTTGGACCTTGGCGTCACGTGGGTCGATTGCATGACGATACGTCCCCGTGCCGAGTCCATTTCCACCGCCAACAATATCGGCAAGATCCAGCCCTTTGCCCTCCAGCCTACCTTTCTCCAAATCAAGCGAGTTACGTCGAGCGACCAGACTTTGCTTCTGTTCCTCGTACTGCCGGAAAGCCGCATCACTGACGACGCGATCACCACGCTTGACTCCCGCAAATACGGCTTGCAACTGGTAGTACTCCTGCTGCGAAATCGGATCAAGCTTGTGATCGTGGCACCTTGCGCAGTTGACCGTCATCGCCAGCGTGGCGGTCATGACCTGCGTCGCCATATCGTCCAGATCCAGCGACCTCGCCGACCGACGCAACTCAGGACTCTTTGTCTCGACCTGTCCGACAAAGTCCCACGGCCCCGCAGCCAAAAAACCGGTCGCGATCACCGCCACTTCGTTATCGGGCCAGAGCACATCGCCGGCAATTTGTTCCTGTAAAAATCGGTCATACGGCTTGTCTTCATTGAATGAGCGGATCACGTAATCGCGATACCGCCACGCATTGTCACGGCGTTGATCACGTTCAAATCCATGCGTGTCGGCATAGTGAGCAATATCCAACCAATGCCGCGCGAAGCGTTCGCCATAATGGGGCGATTCAAGCATCCGGTCGACCAGCTTTTCATAAGCCTGTGGATCGGGGTCACTCACAAACGCATCGACCGCTTCCGGCGTCGGTGGCAAGCCATGCAGATCGAACGACAGACGCCGTATAAGTGTCTGACGATCGGCTGGTGGACTTGGTTTGAGTTGATGTTCGGCGAGATTCGCACGAATGAAGTTGTCGATTGTCGACGCCAGACTCTCCGAGCCAGGCGATTGCGGGGAAGTCGACTCAGAGAGTCGAACAACATTCAGCGGTTGATAGGCCCACCACGACGAATCCGCCTTTGCCTTTTCTTTGACAACCACATCGGGCGGCCAGGGTGTACCTTGTCTGATCCACCGCCGCAGCAAGTCCACTTCGCCTGCCGAGAGCGGAGGCGCCTTTTTCGGCATGGCGGGCGGTTCGCCAACCTGCGACGTGACAAGTTCGATCAGGTAACTGGCGTCAGGATTCCCCGCGACGACATAGTCGTTCGACTTCAGGTCATCCAACGTCGCCAGCGATACGTCGCCCTTGCGATGATCAGGTGAATGACAGCGAATGCAATGCTGTTCGAATATGGGTGCAATCTGGTTTTTGAATTCAACCGGCTCATCAGCAACAACCAGAGAACAGCCCACTGTCATCAGCCACACGTTGGCCCAATACAGCACCCTGAATGTTCGCTGAAGCCCGAGTGTCGTCATGTTGTTCCCAGCGTTGCCCCAACTGTTTATCACGGCTCCCTCGCCAAACGGTCAAGAACCGCTTGCATGCGTTGTTGCATTGGAAATTGAACTGCGATGGAATTGAAAGTCCAAAACGCCAACCTGTCAGACAGGCTAACAGGTAGCTCGGCAAGTTCAAGCTGACGCCGGGAAAATTTTGGGAGAAATTTCCTTTGACGAAATCGAGAAGTTTCGCTCGTCGTTCAACGAAGGCTCCCAGCTTGATGTGTTCTTCTGACTCACGCGGATTACCGTGCTTCATCGGCCAGAGATCGCTTGCCTTCGCCCCAGTCTGTGAAGCCTCAGGAAGGATGTCCGAGAGAGTCACGTATCCATAAAGGCTTGATGCTCTATTCCGGACTTTTTGGGATTTATTGCAGCAGATTCAGGGAGGCCCGCAGATTTTGCGGCGTAATTCGTAACCAGTTCAAAACCATCTGGAAGAACAACTAACGGGTCCCGGAAATGTCGAAAGATGTGTGGCGAAAAATACAGGACAGTAATTTGTCGCAATTTTTCGACACACATCTTTCGACAGCCAAACAGCCAAACCAGAATCAAACGATGCCCCCCATTTGCCTCGGCACCCGCCGCCAAAGGCCATCGCGTTCCAATTCAACTTGAACCTCGCCAATCTGCTCGTGCGTCGCACCCACAGGCAGATCGGCAACGATCCCCATGCACTCCAGGGTTCCATACGCTTCAAGCTCCGCTCGCAGTTCCTGTGGAAGCGGTATCAGAAACAGCAGAATGAATAGAATGATGCGTCGGATCATCGAGATGTCAACCTGATTGGCGTATCAGCTTGGGCTGGTCAGTTTTCTCAAAATGGTAGTGGACTTTGCCAGAAGTCCCGATTGAAAAAACAGGAATTCTGGCGAATCCCACTACGGGAGGTCCGTCATAATTATGACGATAAAATCTCATGGATCACTCGGCCATGAACGTCGGTCAGGCGATGGTCACGGCCGCCGTGGCGAAAGGTGAGTCGTTCGTGGTCGATCCCCAGTTGTTGCAAGATCATGGCGTGGATGTCGTGGATCGTGACTGGATTCTCCGCGACCGCCTCGCCGAAGTCGTTGGTGGTGCCGTAAGTCATGCCGCCGCGGATGCCACCGCCAGCCAGGAAGATCGAGTAGCCGTTGATGTGATGATCGCGACCGTCTGTTCCGGGACTGTGTGGCGTTCGCCCCATTTCGCCAGCCCAGACGACCAACGTCTCGTCCAATAAGCCGCGCTGTTTTAAGTCGCGAATCAATGCGGCGACCGACTGGTCGGTAATCCGCGCGTTCTTTTCATGGTTGGCTTTGAGCGCGCCATGTTGATCCCACGGCGAATTGTTGCCGTCAAAGCTGGGGCAGGTGATCTCGATGAAACGAACTCCGGCCTCGACCAACCGCCGCGCGCGGAGCGTTTGCATGGCGTAGTAATTTTGATGTTCGTCCGGCGAACCGATGCCATACATTTGTTGCACATGTGCCGGTTCGGCGTTGATGTCGATCCAATCGGGCAGCGCAGTCTGCATGCGGAATGCGGTCTCGTAGTTGGCGATCGCGGCTTCGATCCTATCAGGATTGGAAGTCTTGTCGGCAAATGCCGCGTTCTGTCGGGCTAAGAGCTCCAGCTTGAGACGTTGATGGTCGGTCGAGTCGGCGGGAACAATGTTGTCGACTGGAACTCCTTTGGCTCGCACCATCGTTGCCTGGTGGCTGGCCGGTAGATAGGCACTGCCAAAGTTCTCCATGCCGCCGTTGGGGACCCAATCATTATTGAGCAGCACATAGCCGGGCAGGTCGCGATTCTCAGTCCCCAGTCCGTAAGAAATCCAGGCCCCAAGACTCGGATGTTGTCCGGTCACACGACCGGTATGTAGCAACAGATTCTGCTGGCCATGCAGCGGCAGGTGACCGACCATCGAACGAACGACACAGATATCGTCGGCGATTCCCGCGATGTGTGGCAGCAAATCGCTGACCCACAGGCCACTTTCGCCTCGCTGGTGAAATACCCAGGGGCTGGGCAACCACTTTCGGCTCTTGTCGTTGTACAAGGCGTTCGTGGAATGTTCGCCGACCGCTTCCCCCTCATGCTTTTTCAGCATCGGTTTGGGGTCGAAGGTATCGACATGGCTGGGGCCACCATCCATGAAGCAGAAGATGACGCTGCGGACTTTGGGGGTGAAGTGGGGCGAGGGTAGTTGCCGTTTTTCTTCGGCTGATGCTTCTTCGGCAAGCAACCCTGCCAGCGCGAGCCAGCCGAAGCCGGTACCTGCAGACTGTAAGATTTCGCGCCGCGTGATCGATCTAAAATGATCCATTGATCAAACCTTATCGGTAATGCGTGAATTCCTGCAAGTTAAACAGGGTGTGTACCGTGTGACGCCAGGCGTCGATGTCTTCCAGTATATGGTCGCCACTGGAGAAACCTTTGGCCAGCGCCGTCCAGCCGATGAGTTCGTCTTTATCCGGAGTACGGCCCAGAGCCTGAACGAACATCGATTCGATCCGTTGCTCGACCGTCGGACTGGCGTCGGTAACCAGCCGCGATGCCCACTGATCGGCCATCGCCAACACCAGCGGATCGTTGAGCATTACCAACGCTTGGGCAGGCACGTTCGTTTCGTCACGTCGCCCGGTGGGAAGTTTTGGATCCGGTGCGTTGAAGCTTTGTAAGAATTTGGAGCGGTCCATGATCGACACTTCCAGATAAATCGACCGGCGACCGTGGCCGTCCAACGGCCCTGAAAACAATCGCTTCGCAGGGTCCTCGACCTGTCGCGGCGGACGAATCGGGCGACCGTACAATGTTCGGTCCAGTCTCTGCGAAACCGCTAGCAAGGTGTCTCGAATCGACTCGGCTTCGAGACGTCGTGTCGGATAATGATGCAACCAGCGATTGAGCGGATCGGCATTCGCGGCTTCGGCGGTGACCAAACCGGATTGGCGAAACGTGCGACTGAGCACCAAACGCCTGATCAGTCGCTTCGTCGACCAACCGTCAGCGATGAACTGGCGAGCCAGGTGATCGAGCAATTCGGGATGCGACGGTTGATCACCCAGGTGACCAAAATCGTCGGGGGACCGTACCAGACTTTCACCAAACACCCACTGCCAAACTCGATTGACATAGACCCGAGCCGCCAAGCCATGACCTGGATCGGTCAAGAACTCGGCCAGTTCCAGCCGACCGCTGGCGTTTGGTGCTGTTTTGTCATTTGCCGATTCCTGGGAATCCGGCGTACTTATGTAGCTGGCAAACTGTGGCAGGCCACGTGGCACAACGTCCCCTCGGCGGTTGATGTCGCCGCGGACATTCAAAGCGTAGTTCACCGGGGTGATACTGCGTTCGTCCATGCTGTTGCACGCGCGGGGAAACGGCAGCGAGGCTTCGACCTGGCGATATTGCGTCACCAGCGATGCCAACTCCGCGTCGTCCTCCAACCGGTTCGTCAGCAGACCACGACGGAGCATCCAGTTGACCAATTCCACTTCGCCTTCGCTAAGCGGCTCTGCCCTGTATCGTAGCACACTACCAGACAACCACATGCCGACACGCTGCCAGGCTGTTTCGGCATCGGTGGGCGGTTCGCCAGTCAACAGGCTTTCCAGATTTCGCAAGTCATCGAGTGGTCGGCCCGATTCGCTGTGACTGACGATCCCCGTCACGCTGAACCAGCTCCGTTTATCGAAGCCATCGTCTTGCGGCGGCAACGTCACACCGCCAGCCCTGGCCACTCCCGTACGTGGCGGAAAATTGGGATTTAGATCGCTGGTTACAATCTCATACGCGACACGCTGGATACCGTTCTGTTTCGAGATTGTGCTAAAGGTTTGCCACGCAGGTTGGTTTCGCTTGAGGAAGGTGACATTCTCGGTCTGGAAGCTGTTGTCCGATATCCGCAGAAACCCGCTCCACTGGTCACCCGCTAACGCCAAACTGACCTGCGTTCCGGGTAGGTCTTCCTGGTGCGGTAGTCGTAAAGCTCCTGGCAGCTTGGAGGAAAGAGCGTGTGTGTGATATCCGCGCGGTAACAGGTGTTCGACCGCCGTATCACCTGTTAAGGCGACCAGCGGTTCGCCGCCGGAAGCATAACCGGCCAGCATTCCATCACCCTCGGCAACGAAGCCCGGCGGTAATTCGGGCTCAGAGAAATCGGTCAACGACTGGAACTTCGCGTTTGCCGTCTTCCGCTGATCGCTGGCTGTCTGCCACTGTGAGACCAGTTGTTGCCATGCCGTCGCGATTGCTTCGTCGCTGACCAGCCCATCGGATTCGAAGTCTGACAACGGAGCGTCGGCACCGACGGAAAGACGAAATCGTCCCAGAGTGTGCTGGCTGCCGAAATTGTGTTCGAGCGTGACCGTCCACTCCCCCCCGTGAGGCAACTCCAAAGGCTTGGCAAAACGGAACCAGGCCACGCGATCAACATTGCCACCCAGGCCGACACCCCATCCGCTTCGACCGGTCGGATGGAGTGCAGCGGCAACCGGATAATTGGGTTGTTCGTAGTCGGCTTTGGCGGATGCAATCTCGACCGCCCGCGGTTCCCCCGGAATCAGCGTTTCACCGGAATCATCCGTGGTCACCACCAGCGGCTTGACGCTCAAGCGGAGATGGCTGAGCACGAAGTTGCCATGCGGCGTTCGGCCGGGGCCTTGGTTGCCGAGCGTCGGGTGGGTAAGCGCCTCGAGGCGAATCTGATCGGCGGAACCTGCGTCGGTTCTGAAAGTCACCGTATAGACATCCGTCGCCGGCACCTCACCGGTCGCAAGGATCGCACTATCCGCTTCGCCGATCAACTCCGTTTCGCGATTGGCCGCAGTTGCAGAAAGTTGTGATAAGGTTTGCCAGTGGGTCTGGGACGGTTGAGGCAGCAAGTGATGGAGCACCCATTCGACTTGGCCGACTTGAGCCTGTGCCAGTTCCGCGCGATCGAACTTCGCGGCAGCTTGTCGCAAGCGGTCCCCCGAGGCGAGCGTTTCGGATTGTTGCGACCACAAGGCGACTGTGCGCTGTTGAATCGCACCGCGCAGTGCTCGCAATTCCGCAATTTTCGCCGCTTTCTTTTCGGGGGCATCGATAGGGCGTGAAGTCCAGCGGGGCGTCATGAACATTCCGGCCAACGCATAGTAATCTTTCTGTGAGATCGCATCGAGCTTGTGATCGTGGCAACGCGCACAGGCGATCGTCATCGCCAGAAAGGCTTTGGAGAAGGCATCGATTTTGTTGTCAATCATCTCCTCCCGTACGCCGTTGATGACCTCGTTATCTCCGTGCCGATGCTCGCACAAATGGTAGAACATCGGCCCGATGAGACTTTCCACAAATCCGCTGTTCGGATCGACACGTGGCGTGGCCAGCAAGTCTCCGGCGATCTGTTCGCGAATCAGTTGATTAAAACCGATATCCTGATTGAACGCGCGGATCAGATAATCTCGATACTCCCAAGAGCCCTTGGCCGGGTTGTCCCATTCGTAGCCATACGTATCGGTATAGCGCACCACGTCCATCCAGTGCCGAGCGATCCGTTCGCCGAAATGGGGCGACTTGAGAAATCCATCAACGAGCGTTTCCAACGCAGCATCGGGGTTTTCAGCGAATGAGGCTGGAAACGTCTTAACCAACTCGGCTGTCGGCGGCAGACCTGTCAACACGAATGACAGTCGTCGCAACAGGGTTAGGCCATCGGTATCGGGCGCGGGCCGCAGGTTCTGCAGTTCGAGTTGGGCCAGTACGAACCGGTCGACGGCATCGCGTGGCCAGTCGCCATCGCTCTCCGGGATCGCGACATCCTTCAAGGGTTGCAAGCTCCACCAGTCGAGCCGCCGTTGGAATTCGGCCTCCCAGCGCGCGTCCTTGTCCTGCTCCACGGTCCCTTCACGCGGGTCGGGCGCTCCGATTCGTACCCACTCGATGAGGTCCGCCACGACCTGATCGGAAAGCCGCGGCTTGTTCGGCGGCATCGCGGATACGTCGCCATGATGCCGGACCGCGTGGATCAACGGGCTCTCATCCGGCTTGCCAGGCACGACCGCCGGGCTGCCCGATTCGCCACCTAGCAGCCAGCCCGCTTTCACATCCAGCCGCAGCTCGCCCATCAACTCTTGCGACTCCGCGCTATGGCACTGGTAACAGTGATCCACAAGCACCGGCCGAATCTTCTTCTCGAAAAACTCGACGTCCTGTTGTGGCGGCTGTTCAGCACAAGCCAACTTGCAATCGATCGCACACCAGATCATCAGCAGGATCAGTGAGGCACAACATGGTTTGGTTGGGACACCCATGCCGTAGGCTCCTACATACAGACTGTACCGAATTGTTGCTGTGACGTTGACGAAAGGGTCCCACGACTCCCTCGCAAAACTCGCACTCCACATTTCGCTTTCGCTACCATCGTAACGACATTGCGACGTGCCGGGGCATCCCGACGCGGGTGATGAACAGGCAACCGTTGCGACCGCTTAGTTCAACTTTCGCAGTTTTTAATCTGCATGCTAGCATTTCTTTATAAGGAAAACGGCCCCCGAGTTGCAGGCTTTGTGCCTGTTTCGACCAACTCAATTGCGGAGGCCGCTTCCCATGGACATTGTCGCATCCTTTATGCCACTGTT
>SLFV01000005.1 GCA_007124075.1 Roseimaritima sp. | reverse complement strand
GGGTTTTGTTGTCCTTCGGATTCGCATCCAAATTCGCCGTGGTTCCGCTGCCAAAGCTAAGCGTGAACGCTCGATGTCGGTCTGGCAGAAGAATCAGTCAACGCGGTGGGTGGTGTTGCTCGACCAGTTTAGCGTCGGTCCCAGGGGGGCGAGCGGTGCGGCGTAAGTGGCTGCAGGCAAGTTAGGTTTCGTTGACACGTAGGTGGCCTACGCTAAAATCGGATAATGAGGCAAGTTCAATGAAATGTCAATATTGCGAAAAGCCAGCGACGTTCCACATCACGGAATTGGTCGGCCCCGACGGCCCATCCGTGACGCACCTTTGCGAGGAACATGCCAGAAAGTATTTGTCATCTGAGTCTCCTACGCCTTTGGCTGCGGTTGCCAGTGCCCTGGCAAAGCAACTCAAGCTTGGTCAGACCAAAGAGGAACTGGCGGAATTAGACCGTAAGGCGTGCCCGGTATGCGGGATCACATTTTATGAGTTCCGGAACGCGGGTCGGTTGGGATGCCCCTTTGATTACACCCATTTTCGCAAGGACCTTGAACCGCTGTTGGCCAACATTCACGATTCGGTGGAGCACATCGGTAAACGTCCCAAACGTGCGGCGCATGCGGCGGGAGTCCAGGGCCGGGCAATCCAGCTTCGGCGAGAAATGGAAGAAGCCGTCGAGCACGAGGACTACGAACGCGCCTCGGTCCTGCGTGATCAATTACGGGCCCTGGAATCGGGTGACGATGCGGGAGCTCAGCCACAGGCGGAGCAACCTGGTCAGGGAGATTGCTGATCATGCAGCAGCAATTGAAGCTGGACGAACTGGCGTCCCGCTGCGGCGAGTGGCTGCGGGGGACCGGCCCCGAGTCCGATATCGTGATCAGTAGCCGTATTCGTTTGGCTCGCAATTTGGGCGATTTTCCTTTCATTCGCCGCTGTTCGCAAGATGATCGCCACGCCATCGAACGGACGGCACGCAATCGGATGGAAAAACTGGATCAGTGGTCGACGGTTCATTATCTCAATGTCAGTCAACTTTCCGAAGTGGATCGCCAGTTCTTGGTCGAGCGTCAATTAATCAGCCGCGAATTGGCCGATGCGGAAGGTTCTCGCGCCGTCGCGATTGATCCCAATGAACAGTTCAGTGTGATGATTAATGAGGAGGATCATCTGCGATTACAGGTCATGCATTCCGGTTTGGCCTTGGAGAACGCATGGCAGCAAATTAGCGAATTGGATGACATGCTGGAGGGTGCAATCACCTATGCGGTCCATCCGCAGTACGGGTATCTGACAGCCTGTCCAACCAACGTGGGAACGGGATTGCGAGTCAGTGTCATGTTGCATCTACCCGCGTTGGTTATTACGCGGCAGATCGAGAAGGTTTTTCGCAGCTTACAAAAAATCAGTGTCACGGTCCGCGGTTTGTACGGCGAAGGCTCGCAGTTTACGGGAGACTTTTATCAGGTCAGCAACCAAATCACATTGGGCAGAACCGAGCAGGAACTGATTCAGCAAGTCAGCGAAGTGGTCCCGTTGTTAATCGATTACGAGCGTCGGGCAAGGCGATTCCTGATCGATCAGAATGAACAAGATTTGCATGACGACGTCAGTCGGGCGCTTGGCATCCTCTGTACCGCCAAGAAAATCAGCAGCGAGGAGACGATGCACTATCTGTCCAAAGTGCGGATGGGGGTAAACCTGGGACTGATCGAGAGCGTCCCGATGAAAAAAATCAACGAACTATTCATTCAGACTCAACCCGCACACCTGCAGAAATTGCACGGGCGTCTATTGGCTTCCTCCGATCGCAATGTTCAAAGAGCCTGTTTTTTGCAGAGTCATCTTGCGGGCGGTCGCGACACGCCGCCTGGATTGAACTAATGCGTTGAGGTCAGGTTTTTGCAAGCGGCATTTTCTGGTGATCGAGACTTCTATGAATCCGGTACGTGGCCAATATGGCTTTCGGAGGCGGGGGTTCGTCAATCCGACGCGGTTCGAGACGGTCTGATCGCTTTAGCCGCGACCGGACTAGATTCTGATGTTTGGGATTGGTTGTTGGGGCAGATGCGTCAACAATTACCCGAGCAAGATGATCCAACGAGCGCCTTTTGCGGGCTTTCGCGTTTTCTCGCTCAGGCCCGAAGCCCGTTGGCCCAGATCCGTCTCCTGCAACGCGACGACCAAGCCTTGGGCGGATTGTTGCGACTGTTCGGCAGCGGCCCATTACTGACAGAAATCCTTCTGGACGATCCGGAGATCTTCGAATCGATACGGATTACTGCGGGTCAGCCGATATCGCGACGTGTCCTGATTGACGAATTGGTCTCTGACACGTTGCGATTGGGCAGCCAAGCACAGGCCGGTCGGTTGCTTTCCGCGTTTGCCAACCGGGAGCTCCTGCGGATTGCGTACGCCGAATTACTGGGGCATCAGTCGTGGCAAACAACTAGCCAACAATTAGCCTGGGTCTCCGACGCGATTGTGGAAGGTGCCGACCGCTGGGTGCGACAAATGTTAGCGGACAGCCATCCGGTCCCGCTAAGACCCGATGGTCAACCGGCGGGGATGTGCATTCTGGCCACTGGCTGCTGGGGCGGTCAGGAGCTGGGTTTTGAGACCTATCGGCGGGTGTTGCTGATTCACGATCCTCCAGAGGTCACTCGCGGACCGGTAGCCCATGCAGCGTTGGAATATTTTCAGCAGTGGGTGGATCAGGTCCGAGACCTTTTGCAACTGCCTGCCCCGGCAGGCCCGGCCTTTGGGTTGTTGATCCAAACCTGGGATGCTTCCGACCGGTTGCACGCGGACTTGCCGACAGCGTTGCATTATTTCGATCTCAAAAGCATTCCATGGGAGCGTTTAAATCTGGTGAAAGCCAGGGCTGTTGCAGGGGATATTGCCTTAGGCACCCGTTTTCTGGAGCAAGTACATCCGATTGTTTGTCGGCGCGTGCTAACCCCGATCGATGCCCAGGGGTTAAAGATGCTAAAACACAAACTGGAACGTACGGCAGCACAGACCGGAGCCGATCATTTTCACCTTCGCGAGGCACCCGGTGGAATCCGCGATGTGCAGTTCGGCTTGGAACTGTTGCAAATGGTTTACGGTTCATCGCTATCGTCGCTTTGCGGCAGCGGCAGTATGCAGGCGATCACGACGCTGCGGGAGGCAGATCTCTTACCGCACGATGACGCGGCCAGGCTGTCTGAAAACCTAACCTATTTGCGGATCCTCTTACATCGCTTGCAGCTTCTTTGTGGCCAAGATTGCGATGTCATCCCCGATGACGCCACCGTCCAGGACCGGTTGGCAACGTGGATGCAGCGGTCAACAGGTAAAAGCGATCCGTCAGGCGTGGTCGATTTCGCGGAGGTTCTTCAACAGATTCAGAACGAAAACAGGCAATTGGTCAATCACCTTTTGCATGACATCTTTGGCGCCAGCGAACCCGTTTCGGAGGAAACCGAATTGGTGCTGGACCCCATGCCCAACCGCGTAGCCGCAGCGCGGATTTTGCAACCCTATGGTTTGGAGGATACCTCCCGGACGATGACCGCATTACGGCAACTGGGCAATGAATCGATTCCATTTTTGTCTACCGCCCATTGTCGGCACCACTTGGCAACCATCGCGCCACGGTTGTTGGAGCAAGTATCACAGACCCCCGATCCTCAGTTGACTTTAGATACGCTGGCCACTGTCTCCGAATCGTTGGGTGGCAAGGGTGCGTTATGGGAATTGTTCAACACCGATGATGCCGCGTTGCAGATGGTCGTGCGGTTATGCGCTGGCAGCCCTTATCTGGCCAGAATTCTTACCTCGCATCCCGGCATGATCGATGACTTGATTGATTCCCTGATTTTGGGTCGTTTGCCACAAGCTTCGGAACTGGAACAGGCTTCACTGCAGATCTGTCGTGGTGTCGACGACATCGGACCGGTGCTGCATAGTTTCAAGCGGGCCTGCCATTTGCGGATTGGAATTCGAGACATCTTGGGTAAAGCCGATATTGGGGAGACCCACGCCGCTTTAGCGGCAACCGCGACAGCCTGCCTGCGTCGAGCGGCGCAGCACGAGCAGCGTTTGTTGGCCGAACGCTATGGTGATCCCGTCAATGAGGATGGACACCCGTTGGAATTGATGCTGCTAGGATTAGGAAAGCTGGGCGCGCTGGAACCGAACTACCACAGTGACTTAGACGTGCTGTTTCTGTACGCCTGTGAGGGACAGACGAGACGACGTACCGGAGGTCCGCGGACAACGATCTCGCATGCTGATTTTTTTGAACAGGTTGCCCAGCGGGTGCTAGACCGGTTTCACAGCCGCCAGTATGGCGAACGTTTGTATGATTTGGGGTCGCGACTGCGGGTCGCGCACTCGGAACCGTTGGCACTGCCGCTCGGTAAATTTATTCATCAGTATCGATACGGCTTGCCCCCGCAGGAGTTTTGGCGACGCCTGGCATTGACCAAAGCCCGGCCGCTCGCGGGCGATTCGGAGGCGATCGCTTACCTGCGGCAAGCGTTGGTTGAAAGTCTTTCCGCGGGTGGTTGGACGGAGAGCGATGCAACCCAACTGCGGCAGACACGTGCCCAGGCGGAAGCGTCGGCAGCTCCGGAAAATTTTAAACGAGGACGGGGCGGCACAATGGATGTCGAATGGATCGCATCAGGTCTGCAACTGCGGCACGCGCGTCAATACGATGATTTACTGGAACCGAATACGGTGGCTGCACTAACGAAACTAAGACAACGTGACCTGCTGTCCGAAGGGGCTGCCAGCGAACTAATCTCCGGCTACCGATTTTTGCGTCAAGTCGAATCGAATGTTCGGCTATTGGATACCGCAGCTCGTCACGAACTGCCGACTGCGCCTGAGGTCCTGGACAGGCTGGCGTATCTATTTAACCACCAAAAACCCCAACAGATGATTGATCGCTGTGCAGAGGTGCGTCGCAGGAATCGAGAACTGTTTGAACAGATTCTAGCATAGAGGTTATATGAATAAAAATCCCGCCGAATTACGTAGTCACCGTTGGTTTGCTCCCGATTCTTTACGCGGGTTTGGGCATCGTTCCCGGCTGAAGGGAATGGGAGTCGATGACATTGACTATCGTGAACGTCCCGTTGTGGCAATTCTGAATACCTGGAGCGATTTGAATACCTGCCATTCGCATTTT
>SLFV01000199.1 GCA_007124075.1 Roseimaritima sp. | reverse complement strand
TCACCACCACCGACTCGCCAGCTTGGTCTGCCCGCCTGACCCAGGTGCCGTAACGGATATGGCCAACGATCAAACGCCGTCTCGGGTTGGCTGCCTGAAAAAATTCGCAGGCGGATTCAATCGCCGCGGTGCCGCATACACCAATGACCGCTACCGCGCCTCGGCCAGCTCCCGTTAACTCGCATGCGATCGTTGGGTCTATCACGCCAGATGATTACAGTTTGGACAGGCCGGTGATGATTTTCAGAATGCCCATTATAAAAATAATCGGTGCGTAGATAGAGAAACGCCCCCCTGCAAGGTTGGCAAAAAACCAAAGCAGGGCACCGATCATCATGATCGCCCCCCAGGTGATGGAACTGATCGCGGTGCCATCGGCATTCTTACTTTCCGGGGGCAACGACGTTTCTGCTTCGCCAACGGTGGCGACTTCCGGTTCTTGCGAGCCGGGCCACTGCCAGTTGGGCTGCTGTGGGATATCGTCGAGATCGGGGGGGCTATCATCGCGGTCGTATTTATCATACGAATCGGGTTGGTCCTGCGTGTAGGCATCGTCGATTTCCGGGACGCGCTGGATCGCGCCGCAACTGGGGCATCGCGCACGCTTGCCTGCATTTTCTGGTGCGGCCTGCATCTGAATGCCACAAGACTGGCAGTCGAATACGATCATTACGCTCGCTCGGCGATAAGGCTGAAGATCAGCGGTGAATTCAAAGTAGGGAACAAACCTCTTCAATCTTAGTGTGACTGGCCAATCGAATCCACCACTCCCCGTCCAGGATCCCACTTCGCCAGAGAACGTTTGAAAGGTGGGAGGGGGGTCTTGCTGGGTGGGGAGCGGTACAGGCCGAGCCGTCCGGCGGCAACCAAGCAGATTGCGGAACTGCCCGCATCTGACAGTATGGGTTAAGCTGGGGGCGAGGCGAGGATTTCATTCCGTGATCGAATTTCGGGGAAGGGCGTTATGTTCAGCAAATTCGGGCAGCATGTCGCGAGCCGTTGGTCGATGGGGCGTAGTTTTGTGCTGTGTTTGTTCGTTGTCCTCACACCAGCAACGGGGCATGCAGAGCCGATGGCGTCGATGCCGATCGAAGTTGGATTTTCCCGTCGCGACATCACACCGCAGCAACCGTTGCGATTGAGTGGCTACGCCAGCCGCACGCAGCCGCATACGGCGGTTCGCGATCGGTTGTTTTCTCGGGTCCTGGTGCTGGGTACTGGCAAACAGCGGTGTGTGATCGTGTCTGTAGAAAGCTTGGCGGTCACGGCGGAGCAGACCCAGGTGATCACGTCGGCTTTGGCGTCAAAGCATGGGCTGGATCGTTCGCGCGTCGTGCTTTGTTCGACGCACAGCCATACGGCACCCCATCCGGCGGGGGTGATCGATAATTTGTTTCGTGTGCCACTGAGCGACCAGGAGAGCGATGCTTTGCGACGGTACAGCGAACGGTTGATTCAAGAAGTCTTGGCCGGTGTCGAAGAAGCGATTGCCAAACAAACCCTCGCTCGGCTGTACTGCGGAGACGCGGAATCCGATTTCGCGGTCAATCGACGTGTTTTAAAGGATGGGCTGTGGAGCGGTTTTGGGGTCCAGCCCGATGGGCCGACCGATCGTCGCGTTCGCGTGCTGGTGGCCAAGGACGACCAGGGGGCCGTGCTGGGAGGGACGTTTCTATACGCCTGTCACTGCACGACGCTGGGCCCCGATTTCAACGAAGTCAGCGGCGACTGGGCGGGGTTGGCAGCTGATCAATTGGAAACGGATTTTACCGATGCGATTTTTTTGCCCATCATCGGTTGTGGGGCCGATGCCAATCCGGAGCCACGAAACGGGTATGATTTCGCGGTACAACATGGCCAAAAGATGGCCGCGGCGGTGGCTTTGGTGGTCGGTCGCGACGATTCCGACTTGCGCGCGATTACGACGCTACCGACGGCCAGGTTTGGATACGCGGGAATTTCTTCGGAATTGCCCAGCAAGGCAACGTTGCAGGAAGCGCAGCAAGGCGCCGATATCAACACGCAGCGCTGGGCAACGCGGATGCTGGAGATTTGGGAAGAGAAAGGACGCCTGCCCGAGTCGTATCCGGCACCGATTCACACGTGGACGTTCGGCGATGATTTGCTGTGGGTCTTCCTGGGGGGCGAGGTCGTAGTCGATTATCAAGCGCGGCTGGAGTCGGAGTTTCGGCAAGCGAAAAATGCGATATCGGAAGTCTGGGTGGGGGCCTACACCGACGACTGCTTTGGTTATGTTGCCAGCGAACGGATGCGGTTGGAAGGGGGATACGAGGTCGATTATTCGATGATTTTTTATGGTCAGCCCGGGCGCTGGCAGAGCGGCACGGAGGATTTAATCGTACGGCGTGTGCGGGAAATCCAACAGTCGGAGTTTGCGGAAGCATTGCCACAATCGCCCGCGCAATCGTTGCGACAGATGATTGCACCCGATGGAGTACAGATTTCCTTGGTCGCACACGAGCCGTTGATTGCCGATCCGATCAACCTTGCGTTTGGCGGCGACGGTAGTGTTTGGGTCGTGGAAATGGGGGACTACCCTCTGGGCAGCGCAACGGGGGGCAGTGTCAAACGACTGACAGATCGCAGCGGTGATGGAATCTTGGATCACGCAGATGCCTTTTTGACGGGATTGAGCTATCCCACCAGTGTTTTTCCGTGGCGGGATGGCGTGTTGGTGATTGTGGCCCCGGATGTCATTTTTGCTCGGGACACGACGGGAGATGGTGTTGCGGATCAGCGGGAGACACTGTTGTCGGGGATTGGCAAGGCCAATCCCCAGCATCGGGCTTCTGGTTTTCAGTGGGGCCTGGACGGCTGGGTTTACTTCGGTTCCGGCGATCACACCAAAGATCTGATCAGTCACCGGACGGGGCAAACCGTCGGCGTGGCGGGAGGGGACGTGCGTTGGCAACCGGACACCGGTCAACTAGAAAAGGTTCCAGGTCATACGCAGTTCCTCCGGTCGCGGGATCGCTGGGGTCGGTGGTTTGGCAACAACAACAGCGTCCCCATCTACCACTATCTGATCGATAACGTCGCGATCCACGGGCGGAATCGCGATTTGGAGGCAACGCGACTGGTGCTTGACCCTGGCGTCGCGCCGCCGGTGTTCCCCAGCAGTCGGGTGGTGGACCGCTTCAATGACTTGTTTGCCAAGCAGCGTTTTACGAGTGCTTGTGGGACGATTATCACCACGGGGAACGCGTGGGGTGCGGAACTGCTGGACGTTGCCTTGGTGTGCGAGCCCGTTCACAATTTGGTTGCCCGCTTTCGCCTAACCGATTCCGGAGCGACGGTACGTGGCCAGCGTCCGCGGGAAGATTTGGATCGGCAGTTGGACTGGCTGACCTCGCACGATACGTGGTTTCGACCCACGCGCTGCATCGAAGCCCCCGATGGTTCGATTTGGGTGGTCGACATGTATCGGCATGTGATCGAGCACCCGCAGTGGATTCCCGATGCGTGGCAGGCCCAAGTCGATCTGCGTGGTGGCAGTGACTACGGTCGCATCTACCGCGTGGCACCGCAGGGCCACCGGCCCGACCCGCCGGGGGCCTGGAGACTGGATGCAATGGCGGATTCTGATTTGGTGCAGCAGTTGCTTTCACCCATGGGGATGGTTCGTGACTTGGCGATGCAACAGATCTTGTGGCGGCAGCAGGGCAGCGAGCAGTCTGGAGCGCAGATTGCCGCGGAGATTCGAGCCGCAGGGAACGATCTTTCGGAGGCCGACATTCGGTTGACGGCAGCGGCGACACTGTGGTGTCTGGGGGAAATGCAGGAGACAGACTGGCAGAATCTGCTGACCGATCCCCATCCACACGTGCAGGCGTGGGGGGTGACCGTTGCGCGCAGGTCGTTGCGTGCGGATCGGGGATCGCTGTCACCGGATTTGGTCTTGGAAGCGATTGGGCAGACGTCGCTTCAGCATATCACGGGGACGCCGCGTCTGGGCTTTGAGGCTCTGCTGACGCTAGGGGAACTCGAATTGTCAGCGACGGAACGGACACAGATGGAGCACCTGTTGCAGATTTGGTTGAAAGCAACCGATTTTGCAGATTGGCTGCTGGAGGCGTGTTCGCTGGCCATGCCGCCGCAAGCCGAAGTTTTTCTGCCATTGCTGGTTTCGGCGATGGATCAGGTTGCGGGAGATTCGGTCACCGAAACACGTTGGAATCAGTGGGAGGCGTCTCTCTCGGCGTTGTGGAGGCAAATCGGTAGCGATGCGAAATTGCAGTTGCTTTCGCGTTATCTGCAAGATCCCACAGGGGGGACGTCGCAGCTTTCGACCGGACAATTGCTAATCGTCTTGATTGCTTCGCGGGATTCTACTGATGAACCGCGGCTCCGCGACGCGATGCAGTCGGTGGTCGGGCACGCTCGTCCGTTGATGCACGATCCCCAACAAGCAACCGCGGTGCGCGTCCGCGCGGCGCGCCTGTTGGGCAACCGATTGATTGATAGTCAACAGCACTTGCGGGACTTGCGATTGCTTCTGCAACCGCAGCAACCCGGTGCGGTGCGGGAGTCTGCACTTGCTGCCGCTTACCGAATCGCTCAGCCCGAGACTGCGGATGTTTTACTGGAAAGCTGGAAGCAACTTTTGCCGTCCGAACGCGCCGTGGCGGGTGCAACCTTAGTCCAGCGGCGTGACTGGCTTCGAAAACTTGTTGCCGCGCTGACATCGCAGCAGTTACGCTTGGACGAGATCGATCCGGCTACGATTAGTGCGTTGAAGAATTGCCGTGATTACGGAATCATGAAGACCGTGGGGACGTTGTTGATCGAACCGACGGTCAGCCAGCGGCAGGAGCTGCTGCGAGAATATCAGGCGGCGGTGCAGTCGCACCTGCGTTCATTGCGGCAACAACGGTCACGCGAACTGGCTGGCGCCAACTTATTGTATCAAACGCATTGTGCCGTCTGTCACGAACCCGTTCAGGTGGTCGGACAGGCACCGCAACCGGCCCTGGGTCCGGCGCTGCGCAATCTGGGGCAATGGAGTACCGGCCAATGGGTGTCGGCGATTTTGGATCCCAGCGCGGTCGTGGAACCGGCCTATCGGCAATATCGACTGCTGACCGATTCCGGCCAAACGTTTACGGGGCTGATTGTTGATCAGAGTGACGAAACGATCACCTTGGGATTGGCTGACAGTCGGCGGATCACGATCCCGCGGGCGGAGTTGGAACTGCTGGAAGACGCGGGCGTTTCCCTGATGCCGGAGGGTTTCGAAAGTAAACTGTCCCCGGAACAGATCGCGGAGATCATTGTTTATCTGACGACCGATTGACGACCCAGTGATGATTGGTAGATCAGGGCGCGATAAATGGCCAGATTCGGGGGACCAGAAAGATGGCAATCAAGGCCAACGAAAGGTTTAGCGGCGCACCGATTCGAATAAAGTCCGAAAAACGGTACCCCCCTGGTCCATACACCATCAAATTGGTTTGGTAACCAATCGGTGTCATGAAACTTGCCGACGCTGCCAACATCAGCGTGGCAATGAAAGGCATGGGGCTGGCATCGTCGTACAGCCTCGCGGTTTCCAAGCAAAACGGAAACATCAAGACAGCGGCCGCGTTGTTGGTCACCAATTCGGTAATGATCGATCCCAACAAGTAGATACAGATTAGCGCCGCCACGGGTCCAAGATGCTTAATCGATCCGAATGCTATCTCCACGATCGCTGCTGCGGCACCGGAGTTTTCCAATGCGGCCCCCACGCCAAAAGCGGCCGCGATCGTAACCAAAACCTGCCACTGGACGTTATTCCGAGCTTCCCCGGCCGAGATGCAGCCAAAACAGATCATCAGGACCGCAGCCAGGGCGGCCGCAACCAGCGTGGGAAGCAGTTCGGTTGCCATCGCAAACAACAGCACCAGGAAAACAATCACCGCGATCCAGGCCCGATCGCTTCGCAGCGCTCGCCACTCCTGCACATCGCTGATCAGGTAAAACGCAGGATCATTGCGGTGCGCCCGGATGAAATGGGGTTGGGTCTGCAACAGCAAGGTGTCACCCGCCCACAGCCGAATATCACCAATCTTTCGTTCGACACGACTGCCCCCGCGATGAACGGCCACCACCGCTGCGCCGTAGGTTGCTCGGAAATCGGCTTCGCGGATCGTTTTTCCCAGCAGTGGAGAGTTGGTAGAAATCACCGCTTCGCACAAGCGACGTCTTCGCTGCTTGCTAGGATTGAATTCGTAGGTCGGATCGGCGGCCGGGACAAATCCGTTGATTTTCTCCAGTTCCACGATACTGCTGACCACCCCGGTGAAGATCAAGCGATCGTCGACACAGATCTGTTCGTCGGGGTTAACCGGTCCGATGGACGTTCCCGCGCGATCAATTTCCACCAGGAACAGACCCGGCAGGTGACGCAGTCCTGCTGATTCGATGGTTTGTCCGATCAGTCGACAATTGGGATGAACCAGCATCTCCACTAAGAATTCGCGGCGGGTTTCACCTAGTTTCTCCAGTAGCTCCTTGCGATCTGGCAGCATACGTCGACCCAGCGTAAACAGATAGACCAACCCGAAAACCGCGTACGGGACGCCCACGAAACCAATCTCGAAAAAACCCATCCCCGGCATCCCACTGGAAAGCATCAGGCCGTTGATGACCAAGTTCGTCGACGTGCCGATCAGCGTGCATGTCCCCCCCAGGATCGTCATAAAGGACAATGGGATCAGCAGTCGAGAGGGGGAGATGCGGTTGCGGCGACTCCAGGTCAGAACCATCGGCACAAACATCGCCACAATCGGCGTATTATTAAGCAGTGCCGACATTGGCACGACGACGACCGCCAACCGGGCCAACAGACCCGTTTCCGAAGTTGTCTTGCCGAAAACCCGTTGCCCCACGACGTCCAACAGTCCCGTTTCACGCAACGCCGCTGCGACGATAAACAAGAAGGCAACGGTCAGCATTCCGGGATTGGAAAACCCCGAAAACGCCTCGTCGGGTGAAATGAGGCCTGCGGTCATCAGGATCACGACCGCAGTGACAAACAGGGCGTCGGGAGCGGCCCAGTTTCGCAGCAAACCGATAAAGACAGCGCTGAGCACCAGCAGCGCGAACCAGCCGTCCCAGCCCATCAATTCAATTTACTTCTCGCCCAAGATCCAGTGGTGATACGACTTAACCACCATTGCTGCGCTCTTCGCGTACTGCTCCACCGTCTGCTTATCGTCTTTGACAAACGGTTGTTGCAGCAGCGTGCGTTCTGCAAAGAACGACCGCATCCTCCCGTCCACCATCTTGTCCACGATGTTTTCCGGTTTACCTTCGGCCAACGCCGCTGCGCGTAGAATCTGGCGTTCTTTGTCGATCATATCCTGGTCCAAATCATCTGCCGACAGGGCCGCGGGTTTCATCGCGGCGATGTGCATCGAAATATCCTTTGCGGCTTCGTCAGTTCCACCCTCGACGTGCAACAACACACCCGCGACAGTCCCCGCGTTGTGCGTGTAACCGCCGCACGATCCTGCCACGCGGATCATCCGGCCGACATTGAAGACCTCGCGAATACGATTGAACAAATCCTCTTTTTGCGTCCGCAACGTCGTCCCGGGCATTGACGGCGAATCCAAATCCAGCAATTCGTCGGCGGTTGACACGCCCTGCGAATTCGCCAACGCCGTGGCCAAATCATTTGCCAGTTGGATGAATTCGTCGTTCTGGGTTACCGGGGCGCTTTCGCACAACAATTCCACCATTGCGCAGGCGGTCCTGTCTAAGCCCAAACACTGCCCAAAACGTCCGAACGCCGTCTCCCGGTCCGCCCGCTTGTCAGCCAACTTCTGGCCTTCCTTGCGCAACAGTTCGATCGCCTTATCCTCATCACCACCGGCGGCTTGCAACGCTTTCTTGCAATCCATTAAAGGCAGGCCGGTACGTGCCCGAAACGCCTTGACGGCACTAGCACTCACTGTGCTCATAATCAACTCCCGTTAGAAAAAATCTTGTCTGGATTTAAAAAGCCGTCAGCCGGTCACATCGGCTGCGGCGGTGGGTGCGGCGGTTTCTGCGGCGCTAGGTTCGGCTGATTTTTCAACTTCGGCCGGTGCGCCCTTGCCAGCAATAACGGCATCAGCCATTTGGCCCATGATGATCTCAATCGAGCGAATCCCGTCGTCATTGCCGGGGATCGGCAGGTCAATCGAATCGGGGTTACTATCGGTATCGATCAACGCCACGGTCGGGATGTTTAAACGTTTGGCTTCGCGAACCGCATTGCGTTCTTTCCCTGGATCGATGATCACAATACATGTCGGCAGTCGATTCATCGTTCGCAAGCCATTAAGATTGCGATACATCTTCCGATACTCGCGGTTGAGCGCTGCCTGCATTTTCTTGCTGTAGCGTTCCAGCCCCTCGCCTCCGCGGATTTTCTCCAATTCCTCCAAGCGGCCAAGGCGATTGCGGATGGTCCGGAAATTAGTCAACGTGCCACCCAGCCAGCGTTCGGAAACGAAAGGCATGCCGCAACGCAGCGAATGCTGTTCGACCGCTTCGCCTGCCTGACGCTTGGTCCCGACAAACAGGATCAATCCCCCCTCGCCAGCGACTTGTTGCAAATATTTCTTGGCCCGCAGCAGGCCGCGCAGCGTTTCGCGGATATCGAGAATGTGAATTTGGTTTTTGCGACCAAAGATATAGGGAGCCATCTTTGGGTTCCACAAACTTGTGCGGTGACCAAAATGCACGCCCGCATCGATCATGGTTTGTACGATTGTCTTCGTTTCGCTCATCTGTACCTCAGTTCGTTGACCCAACGTGGTACAAGCCGGCCAGCAAAAGATGTGGTTCCAGCCAGGGAGAGCTCTCCCTTCGCCCATTGTGTTGGTCAAATGCAAGAAAAAAACAGGCCCAAACGGGGCCTTAACTGGGCAGAGGATAACCAGTCGCTACGGGGTTGGTCAATGGCGGGCAGCGATTTCCCAAGGTTGTTCTTCAGCCCCTGGTCCGCGTGACAGCTTGCTGCTGAAGCGTTGCGATCATGGCCCAGAGGTCATCCAGACTCCTCACCGATGATTGGATTGACCGACATGACGACATGACGTAGATATTTAAGGTATCAAGCAGGACTTGGGCTTCGCGGCGACCGAGCGTTTAGGCAAGCGGGCGCAGCGATCGACGCAACGGCACCTTCAGCGTCGGTTGGCAGTTTCCTAACCAGTCACGCGGTGGAGACAATGCAGCCCTGCTTGAGGCTTTGCAACTGCGCATCGCATAGTCGCAGCGCGTCGGCGGCGTTGGTCGAATCCAACGCCGGATGCACCGCCTGACCCGCAACCGTGGCTGCGGCGGCATCCAGTTCTGACACGAAAGCCGTTGTCGCGTCAGCGGGCGGAAACTGTGGACGTTCGACGCGTCCGTCGGCATGCAGGATCACAAGCGGGACCACGTCGCTGGTCCCATCACTGTAAGCTGCTGATTCGTGTCGCAGCGTCGCTTTTTCAAAATGGACTTCGAAACCATGGGTAAAAGGCCGGCCCGGCTGATCGATCACACCGCCTGTAGCGGATATCACCACTGCCGGATCGGAGGTAGCGAAAGTCGATTCGAAGTACTGCGCCGTCTGGGCTCGCATTCGACCGCGGGTGAAGACGCTACGGGGCATTCCAAACAGCATGCAGATCAAATGTGCGTCGTGGACATGCAAATCAATCAACGGTCCGCCGACCGAGTCGACATCGTAGAAATCGGGGATCCAATCGGGGGGACCGATCAAGCGTTTGAAGTGACCGCCCAGCACTTTGCCGTATCGCCCATCGCGCGCCGCGTCGACCAGCATCTGGAATTCGGGCATGAAAGGCAAAATATGCGCGACCATCAACTGCCCGGGGGCCGCTTGAGAAGCTAATTTCGCGGCGGTCAGGCCATCCAGGGCGAGTGGTTTTTCACACAAAACATACTTGCCCGCCGCCAAGCATTTAGCAATCGTCTCTGCGTGCAAATGGGGTGGCAGGCAAATGTCGACCAGATCGACAGTCGGGTCCTGCAACATCTGATCCAAGGTCGCGTAGGTGTTCAAACCCGAAACGTCGATCTGTTCCCCCGGAGGACCAAAATTACCCTGGATGCCACGCCAGTCACCTGCCCGCTTGGCCGCATCCCGGCTGCAAAAAGCCACCAGCTCGGCCTGACCAGATGCCTGGTACGCCAAATAATGAATCCAGCCCATGAAACCAACACCAACAATTGCCGCTCGCACGCTGCTTACCTTTCCCTTCCTGCCCCAAATGGGTTATCCGAGGTTTCGAAAACGTTCCAAAGGTTCGGCCCAGGCCTGCGTATTGCGAGGCTGAAACTGCTGGGGCTGAACACTGTGGCGGACCAACTGCCGAGCCTGTCGGACATCGCTTAACCGTCCGGTGCCCAGCATCTGCATCAGCACGTTCCCCGTCGCGGTGGCTTCGGCTGGCCCTGCGATCACGGTGCGCCCACATGCGTCGGCGGTCATCTGGCACAGGAGTTCGTTCAGCGAGCCGCCACCGACGACATAGATCGTATTGATCGTGCCGCCCACTAGCGATTCTAGCATTTCCAAACAGATCCGATAACGTAGGGCCAGCCCCTCCAGGGCGGCACGGAACAGGACGGCGGAATCGCCGGGGACCAACTGACCGGTACGCCGTGCAAACCCGTTGATTGCGTCGACCATATCTTCGGGAGCCAGAAAGTCGGGGTGGTCAGGATCGATTACCAACGAAAATGGAGGCGTCTGTTCTGCGCCGTGGACCATTTCCTGCCAGGAGACGGCCGTCCCCCGACGCACCATTGCCGCTCGGATCTGCTGGAAAACCCAGAGGCCGCCGATGTTCTTCAACAAGCGTGTGCTGCCAAAGATTCCTCCTTCGTTCGTAAAATTAAGTTCCGCGCAGCGATCATTGATCAGCGGCCGAGGCAGTTCAACGCCCATCAGCGACCAGGTTCCGCTGCTGATGTAACACCAGTCGGGAGTCGCCTGAGCGAAACTGTCTGCGGGGACCGCCAGCACTGCCGAAGCCGTGTCGTGCGTCGCGGGCAAAACGACGGGGACGTCGTGCAGTCCCGTCCGCTGGGCAATCGACGACTGCAGCGGCCCCAGGACGGTGCCAGGCTGGGTTACGTCGGTAAACAAATGACGCGGAAACCGGAACGCGTCGATCAGCTCCCACGCCCAGCTGCCGGTGCGCGGGTCGAGGATTTGCGTTGTCGAGGCGTTGGTGAATTCGATCGAACGCTGGCCTGTCAACAACCAGTGAAAAAAATCTGCCATTAACAGCATGCCATCGGCGACCTCCAGTGCCGCACTCCCGGAATGCTTGGATGCCAGCAGTTGATAGAGCGTGTTGAATTCCATGAATTGCAGACCCGTCGCAGCAAAAATCTGCTGCCGTGGAACAATGTCAAACGCACGTTCCAGCATCCCACGATTGCGTCGGTCGCGGTAATGAAACGCAGGGGCGACAGGAAGATCGTCCCCACCCAACAACACATAATCAACACCCCATGTGTCGACCCCGGCTGACGCGATCTCCCCGCCTGCCGCTTGAATTTTCCTGCTGGCAATCGTCAAACCCGCCTCGACTTCTCGCCACAACCCCAGCACGTCCCATTGCATGCTGGACTGGACAAAGACCGGGTCATTGGCAAACCGATGCAGCGCTTCCAGGTGCAATCGTTGGTCAATCAGCGAACCGGCGATCACGCGTCCGCCTGAAGCCCCCAAATCAATGGCTAGATGTGTCGACGTTGCACTCACGGAATTAAGTCACCTTGAAAATAATCGATCGCTGCACGCATGAACGGTTGGCACATGACTGCGAAACGGATAAAAGGTTCACCGGCACCGGCAGCGGATTGGATCGCGGGTTTCGGCAGCGTGGCGGGTCAAAGAAGCACCGACATTGAACCTCGGGCCGGGTATGGCAAACGCGTAAGGATAAACGCTAGGAGACTCGACCGCTAGCAGGGAAAACGCTGCAAAGGAGGGGCACCTTGATCCGCCAAGACCGTCGGTCCGTCAATGTCATGGCGGAACATCACGCCGATTTGTCCAGCAAACCGCCGCCTTGATCGATTCTGGTTTCCCTGTCGTAGGTCTCGCTCCGCAACCGATCGGGGAACAGCAACTGCAAGAAATGCGTGGCCGTGTCGGCCAGGTGGTAGTGGCAGACGAACAGAGAGAGCGAATCCTCGCGGACACCGTCAATCTGCCGTTCGATCCTTTCGCAGCGCGACTGCAACGCTTGCGCCACAGCGCGATGCGCCGATTGCCCCGCGACGATGCGTAACGCATCTCGCAAACTGTAGCATTGCTCGGGCGGGGGGAATTTGTCCAACAACCCGCGCCGCTGTTCCAATAACTGTTCCATCGCGGTCAACCCGGCTTGCAGGCTGGCATTGGCTTCGGTCAGCGTGGCAAACGCTCCGTCCCGAGTCAGTTTCCGTGTTGTGTCGATCGTCGCCTGCAATTCCCCCGCAGTCGCTTCCAGTTGATCAAGGTACAGCTTTAATTGTTTCAACCAAGCGTCCATCAGCTTCTCCGGACAGGGGGATAGGGTTGGAATATTGGGGTAGCATGGGGGCGGGGTCGAGGGGGCTTACTGCGATCGCTGCAGCAGAAACAGTTCGAACATCGGATCGGCAAAACGATCGGCAGAGGCCGTTGTGATTTCCTGGACCAGATGTTGGTCAAGTTGCTGCTGGAAGATTTCTTCGGTCTGCCCACCATGCAGGTAAGCCGGTTTATCGACGGTTTTCCGCATCGCCGAGAGCATCTGTCCGAAGAGCGACTGCCCAACGAATTCGGTAAACACTTTTTTCAGTTCGTCGCTACCACCGGAGGAACTGCCTGTTGGGGCATCCGATGAACCGTCAGGGGGTGAAACCTGGGAAGGAACCGCTGGCCAATGGGTCGTTTTCCCGGTCAGCGATGGTTTCCCGGTCTGCAATGGGTTGATATCCATACCTGCAATCGTAGTAGAATGGTGTGGGGAGCGGATGGTCATTGGTAGATGATTTCACCGAACAAATCGCCTTTCCGTTTTAGCGTTTTGATGATGGCGATCAAGTCATCGGTCGGAACCTCCAGGGCATTCAGTGCGTCGGCCAGGTGCTTCAGTTTGGCATTGGGGGTTGCCGGTGCGGTCGGGTCCAACGGCTGATTGGCGTCCAACGGGCGAACCTTGCCCGAACCAACCGCTTCGATCCGCAGGCCTCGGTGGGAAATCAACACCGGAGCAATCTCGACGTCTTCTCCAATGACCACCACACCGTCACGTTCGTTGATCACGACGCGGGTGGAATTCTTTGGCAATGAAACCTGGGTCTTTAAAATCAGCGAAATGAACTTGATCGGATTCTCGCGATAGATTTGCGGGATCGTGACCTCTACTTGGGACTGCCCGAGGGCGCGCGCTCGAATCGCTCGTTGCGACGGATTAGCGGCCTGCCCAACGGAACCGAGCGCCAGCTCGCCCAAATTGTTGATCTCGTCTTCGATCCTTTGCGCGGTGTCGAAATCAGCAAAGTCTTTATCGATGATTAGTGTCAACACGCCCTCATTATGAAACGACGTTGACACCGTGGCTTCCATCTTGCCCCCATTTTCCACCGTTGCGGTCGTGGGTGGGTCGTCGGGATTCAGTTGCAATGGGCCTTCGGCCAGCGCATACACCTGCGGATTATCAGCTCGCGGCCCCAACAGCGGAGTGAGCATGAGGTAGCCCCCCTCCAAGCTCTTGGCACTGATCGCGTTGATTCGCAGGTTTAAGCGATCACCTTGCTGCGCCCCGGCTGGAGGCAATTGCGCGGTAACAAAAACCATGGCTACGTTTTTTGCATCGGCGACATCGGTGGTGTTTAATTGCCCCGCAGCATCGCGTGCCAACTGGCCGCCCATTAACTGCATCATCCGGGCTAATGCTCGCGCGGTCGGCTTTCCCCCCGAATCGCCGGTGCCACGCAAGCCGACAACCAATCCCAAACCTTGCAGCGTGTTCCCCTCCTGACCTTTCAGCCGACAGAGATCGCCCAATTCCAAACCACCCGCTCCCGCAGTCGAAACGCTCAGGACCAGCGCGTAACCGATCACGATTCGCGGCAGCCAGAGGTTATAAAACGATCGTTGGGTGCGACACATGGATCGGCCTGGGATGGTTGGAAACCTGGAGGGTAGGGGACCTACTGCTAGAACGGCTGAAACTGTTCAAACCACCGCTGGAACCAACCGCGACGATAGCCATCGGCAACACGCCCCCGTTCATCTTTGCGGATTTCGGCGTCCAGCAAGTCGCGGCTCAGCAGAGTATTGTCAGGACCAATGTCCTCGGCGCGGCAAATGCCAATTAACGAGGTTTCGAACACGTTATCGTTGACCCAAATTCGCTTGTTTGCCTCCAAAACCAAATTCCCATTGGGCCGGATGTCAACAATTTCCGCAGCGATGTTAAACGAAACCGCTTCCCGCGATTCGACTGCAGAGTTTGCGCGGTACAGCGAATTCAATTGACCGTTGACCCGCGGATCACCGTCGCTTTGCGTGGCGGGCCTGAGCGCCCCGCCGGTCAATCGCAGCCAGTCACGTAACAAGGCGTCGTAGAGCGAGTTTTTGCGATTGTCGACTCGGCCCTCGGCTCGCATCCTTGCCATTTCGTCAACCCGAATGGTGATGATATCGTGCTTTTGAAACCGACGCAGTGGCGACGGCGGCATGTACATCCAACTGGCCTGCGCAAGCCCCGCCGCTGCGGGCGAGTAGGCCGAGTAGGGATCGCGTGGATCGAAGTCGCGCCGCGGTACCACGACCCGACCGGGAACGCTGCCTGGTGTCATCCCCGGCGGATTTGCACCCTGGGGCGACGCCACGTAAGGCCCTTGCCCGCCGGTTTGGTCGTAGCTTGGCCGCTGATGGAAAAGGCTGCTTTCCTGAGCCCGAAGGGTAGGGAGCGAAATAAACGACAGCAGGCATCCCAAGATCAAACGTCGTCGAAAACACCAGGGGGTTGTTGGGGCCAGCGCAAAGCGGCAAATCAAATTTGGCAACATCTTTAGTCTCCGGAGGTCTGGGGTGGGCGCGTCAGGATGGCGACCGCGCTACCGGATAGCACCTTCGCCATCAGCCGACGTCGCGGTTCCTGGGTTTCGACCATGATCAGATCGCCCAAGGCACCCGGTTGCAGCGTACGCGCGGCCGTGCGGATCACGATCCCGCCACCGAGGACCTGCAGTTCCACTAAGTCGCCGCGTCCAACCACCGTCGGTTCCGCAACGTCCCTATGGAACACAGGGCGGCCTTTGGCGACCGAATATCGCATCTGTTTACCTACGAAATCATCCAATTCCCGCATGCTGTCGACGGGGACTTTTTCGGGCGCAACGATCTGTTCTTCCAGATCGCCCGCCGACAAAACTTCGCCGCGACGTAGCGTCCGCGCGGAAACCAGGATGACCTCCATTGACGTAGCGGGCGCCGCCGCCGGTTCCGCATTCGCTTCCGCTTGATCGTCGTGGGGCCGTTGCGCGGCGGAATCGGCTATCCTCCGCGCGGTAAACACAGAAGGTTCGGATTGAAAATCCGCCCGCCGCACGACTCCGTCTTGATCGTTCTTCACGGGCTGTGAAGTCTGCCTCGCAGAGCTGTTGGTTGCCGGACGATCGCTTTCCCTGTCCAAGTTGGGGGAGGCTTGCAACGCGATCAATAACGGCCCCGTCCAGCGGACGCTAACGCCTTCAGGCAGGCGGACGGCAACGACTTCTGCCAGCCGTTGTCGGTCCAGCGCCATACCGCGACCGTCGGGTGGCAGCAGACCGACAACCAGATTGCCCAACGATTCCCAATGTTCGGCGGGGATCGAGGTCGCGATGACTACGTCAGCAAGTCGGACGATTGATGAATCAAGCATGACTCGGCCCTTGGATTGCAGCGTCCACAACGGGTTTCCCTGCGGCACTTCCTGAGCCCAAACCCCCGACACCAGCAACAGCATGCAGATGAAGACTAGGCTGCGCCACGCGGATACCTGCGACCGGACCCCGTGTGGGGCGGCTGCTAGAGGGGAATGGGACGAGCAAGCGATCATGTCCAGTAAACCTCGATTCCGGGCGACCCGCTCGCTACCGTCGGATGAGCCCTATTTCGGAACGATGCCCAGGCGCGCCACAAAGGAATGCCTGCCTTTCGGAGGAACTAGACCCCCTGGTAGGCAAAGCGCGCACGACGACCCGTCGTACGACGGGTGCGATTTAGCGACCGCGCGGCCTAAAACCTAAAACCTAAAAGCGACGCAGGTTGGAAATCGTTTGCATCATTTGGTCCCCCGCCTGAACGGCTTGACTGTTCAATTCAAACCCGCGCTGCGTCGTGATCAAATCGATCAACTCCTGAACCGGTTCCACGTTGCTGGCCTCCAGGTTGCCCTGCCGCAAAATCCCCAGGCCTTGGTCCCCCGGATTGGCGATCTGCGCAGGCCCTGAAGCGTCGGTTGCTTCATACATGTTCTCCCCCACCTTCAGCAAACCGTCGGGATTGACGAATTGAGCCAACTGGATTTGCCCCAGTTGCGACAGCTCAACTTCCCCCGGCAGCCTAGCCATCACGATCCCGTTCGGATTGATCACCACATTGATCGCATCAGGGGGAATCTGAACGGCTGGGTCGATCAGACGCCCCGTTTGAGCCGACCCGATCACAAGCTGGCCATTGGCGTTGATATCCAAGTTCCCCGCGCGGGTGTACATGAATGCTTGCGTGCTGGGATCCAGCACGGTCAGGTATCCCCGTCCTTGGATCGCAAGATCCAGGTCACGCCCCGTTTGCTGCAACGTACCCTGTCGCTGATCGGTCTGAGTACTGGTAACGCGAACCCCCAGCCCGACCTGGGTCCCCACCGCGGTCGGATTTTGCTGAGCATCCAACGCACCCGGGTAGACCTCATGCCGGTACAGCAGATCCTCGAAGTTTGCCCGATCCTTCTTGAAACCCGTTGTATTGATGTTGGCTAAATTGTTGGCGATTACCTCCAACTTCGTTTCCATCGCCCCCATCCCCGTGGCGGCGGTATACAGCGTTTGCACACTCATCGTAGGCTTCCTTCCAGCATCAGAGGATTCTCCCCTGATTCGTTAACGTTGCAGGACTCGGGAAATTAGTTGACCCATCGCCTGATCTTGGTTTTGGATCATCCGCACATTGGCCTCGTAGATCCTGGACGCTTCGATCAGTTCCATCATCGCCGTGGTTGCCTTGACTCCGGAATGCTCGATAAAACCACTGACTACGGGACTTTGCTGG
>SLFV01000581.1 GCA_007124075.1 Roseimaritima sp. | reverse complement strand
TTCGGTCTTCCTCTGTCTGCCATAGCAATCGTCAGCTTTGCCGGTGCGAATACAAATTGCCGGGCGGAATCTCCCGCAAAGACCGCCGCTTCCTCATCCTACAGTGTGGAAATGGTTGACGATGGCGTAGAAATCAAGCTTGGCGGTCAGTTGTTGACGAAATATTGGGCTTCCCATACGTCCCGGCCGATCCTGTGGCCCTTGATCGGATTCGATGGCGTGGAGTTGACTCGAGGCTACCCGATGCAAGACGCGTTGCCTTCGGAAAAAAAGGATCACGTCCATCATCGTTCTTTTTGGTTCAACCACGGGGAGGTCAACGGCTTGGATTTCTGGTCGGAGGCGAAATCCGCGGGCAAAATCTCGGCTATCGGTAGCCCGAAAATCAGCGGTGGCGACACTGCCACCCTGAAGGCTCGTCATCAATGGAACGACATGGACGGCAATCGCGTGCTGACGGACCAATGGCATTTAACGTTCGCCCACGACGACAAACTCCGATGGATCGATTGCGTCTTTACCTTGACGGCCAGCGAAGGCGATGTGAATTTCGGAGATACGAAAGAGGGTTCGTTTGGCATTCGTGTGGCGGGGACAATGAAGGTTGACGCCAAACAAGGGGGAAAGATCCGTAACGCAGAGGGCCTTATCGATTCCGCTGCGTGGGCCCAAGCGTCCTCCTGGGTCGATTACTATGGGCCGGTGAGCGATGGGATCCACGGTATCGCGATACTGAACCATCCTGACAGCTTCAACTATCCGACTCGCTGGCATGTACGGACCTACGGACTGTTCGCGGCGAATCCTTTCGGTGTGTCTCATTTTGTGGGCGGCTCCAAAACCGCAGGGACAACGCTGAAGAAAGGGGAGTCGATGACGTTTGGTTACCGCGTTGTGATCCATCGGGGTGACACTGAAAGTGCTGGTATTCCTGCGGTTTGGGAAGCTTACCGGGCAACCAAATTAGCTGAACCGAACTGATTCCATTCAACCTAAGGTTGCCTTTGATGACAGACGTGGAATACCTTCAGAATCTGGTAGTGATGGCCTTGGCTGACGGACAGTTCAGCCAGGAGGAGATCGAGTTCTTGTGCGACCGTTGCTTGGAAATGGGCTTTAACCGGGAGCAGTTGAATTCCGCAATTCGCTACGCATTCAGCGATTCGGCCGCGTTACATCTGCCGCAAGATCCAACAAGTCAACGAAGGTTGCTGGGCGATCTGATTCGCATGATGGCCGCCGATGGTCATCTGCACGAACGCGAGAAGCGGCTCTTTGCGGTGGCTGCCGCAATGATGCAATTTGAAGCCGAACAGATTGACCCGTTAATCGATGAAGTCCTCACCCGCCACGGCAAAAAAAATGAGTAAGGAGGTCATTTTTTGGCCAAGATACTGATCACCTCAGGGCCGACCCGCCAATACCTAGATCCGGTTCGTTATCTGACCAATGCATCTAGTGGACGCATGGGCGCCGCATTGGCAACCGCAGCTAGTCAGGCCGGGCATGAGGTCGTGATTGTGACCGGACCTGTACAAGTCAATTACCCCCCTCAAGCTTGTGTTGTCCCGGTGGTGACCACGGGTGAAATGCTAGCGGCAGCCTGCGAGCTGTTTGAAAACTGTGATGGTGCCATCGGTGCGGCAGCTCCCTGCGACTATCAGCCTCGACACCAAAGGACGGAAAAGATTTCTAAAACCGGCCAGCCCTTGATGATTGAATTGCTGGAAACCGATGACGTGATTGCAACCTTGGGACAGCGTAAACAAGGGGGCCAATGGGTGGTTGGCTTTGCATTGGAAACTCAAGATCGACGATTTCGATCGATTGTGAAACTGGAGCAGAAGCATTGCGATCTGATGGTCAGTAATGGACCTGAAGCGATCGACGCAAAGGATAACTGGGTCGAAGTCCTGGCCCCCGATGGCAACGCACTGGCGACGTTGGCAGGTTCCAAAGAGTCGGTGGCAACCGAGATTTTAAGGATTATTGAGACGAATTTAATTCTGCCCATCAAGCCGGTTCAAGATCGGCTCCATCGCGGGTAAGTCGGTGTAATAGCGGGCGCTGGGGTCCAGTTGATGTTCTTCCAACCAGTCTAAATGCTGCTGGATACGCGGAGCTTGGGAAACCCACGGCAGCGCAACCATCCACATCAACGCGATGACCGCCAACACTGCAAATAAGCATCGCTGCCGGTTCATTGTGCCAGATCCGCGAAGACTACCTTGAACATCAGCCATGCCATGAACAATGTCAGGCACAAATTTAGGCTCTGACCACAAACGTACAAGACCAACGGTTTACCGCCGCGTAGGAAGGGGGCCAACTGGCGAAAATTCGTCGCCAAGCCGATACTGACAAAGGCCAGACAGAACAACCAACCGCGAAAGCTTTTCGACGATCCGTCCAACATGGCCTTGATGATTTGCGGACCATCGGCCAATTGACTGTGCAGCAGGGAGAAAAAGAGCGAGGCGAAAAGAAAGCCAAGGACAAATTTTGGGAACCGTCGCCAGATCTCTACAGCTTCAGGTTGTCTGGCCGCGGGATCACGGTCCACACTGACAGTCCAATAGGTAGCGACGCCAAATGCGATGACCCCGATTAAAATGTTCTGGATCATTTTCGTTGTCATCGCCACCTCCGCCCCCTCCTTTCCAAAGGAATTCGCTGCCGCAGCGACCGCTCCGGTGGAGTCGATGGTTCCCCCGATCCAGGCACCCCCTAAAATTGGATCAATGCCCAGCACGCGAACAACGATCGGTAGCAAAATCATCATGACCACGGTGAACGACAAGGACATCCCAACCGCAAGACTCAGCTCCTCTTTTTTCGCGCGGCAAGCCGCAGCCGTAGCGATAGCCGCAGACACACCACACACTGACATGTCAGCAGAAATCACCATATTTAGCGACTGAGAGGGCATTCGAAGGATTCGCTGTCCGAACCAATACGTGGTAACCAGAACAATGGGGGTTACCACCCAGGCAACAAAGATTCCGGGGACCCCTAGGGCAAGCAGCCGACCGAACAGCACCTCAGCACCGAAAATCACCAACCCGGTCTTGATATACAGTTCCGTTCGCACGGCGGGACGCAGCCAATTGGGTAACCCCACCGTGTTGCTGACCCACATCCCTGCCAACAATGCCCACAACGCATATTCCAGCGACATCGCCTTAATGACCGCATGCGATGCCAATAAGAATGCAAACGTTGACAGTAAAGCAACGCCCCCAAAAGCGATAACGAAAGGTCCTACCCTTTCCCCTTGCCCATAAACTGCAAGCGTCATCACCAAAGCCAGAATTACTACCGCCCCGATAATCCCTGGAATCCGGTTGATAACGATTGGTGATTCGCGTTGGCCAGCGGATTCCTCCCCGTAGAAAGCCTCTACAGGACTGAGAGTCCACTTTCCAGGCTCCGCCACCGTCGTCTGCAGCAGGCTTTGATAGGCCGGGACATCTACAACACTCCCCGCCACAACGCTCGGTCCGTTACGCCCAACTTCAAACGCTTTGGGCAACAATACAGCAGCGAAAGAAATCAACAGCAAGAAGCCACCGCACAGGACCGCCAGCAGGTCCTCCGATAGCATGCGGGAGGCGGGCGTTATCACAGCACCACTCCTATCCGCCGGCTTTTGCTGAACAGCCACCAATCAATCCTTCTACTGCTGACCCTTCTACTACAGCGAATCGCGAAACCGCAGGCTTGCACCAACCGGCCCTACAAATCGCCCGTCCAGCACTATTCAACGACAACCGGAGGCGAAGCCGGATCGGGAGGAAGCAGTGGTCCCGTGCTGTCCGAATCTGCCAGTGCCGCAGCCAATGCAGCCAATGCTGCTGCCCCCAGCAACTCACCACCACCAGCACCTCCGCCGCCGCCTGCTCCGCCGCCGCCTGCTCCGCCACCACCTGCCCCACCCGTCATCGGTACCGGAGGTGCCGCACCAAGTTCACCAAGCTCGCGTTCGGCAAGGTCCTGCTCAATGGAATCTTCAATTGCGGGAATGATCGGCCCGGGAATCAGCAAAACATCCAAAGGAAGTCCCGCTTGCATCGCTGCGTGCCGCCGAAAATTCGCCCTCCTGCCAACTCCGCCAGTTTCCTCCGCAACCGGATCAACCCCATTGTCTACAGACTTCAAAACTTCGAATCCAAATGCGGCGTACCCAAGCGAACCGGAAACCACCGCGTAAAAAGTACCCGTGGGAAAGTCACGCAACACGAAACTACCGCCGCTGTTGACTTCGGACTCCCGTACCTTTTGACCTGCACGATAGATGGTGACCGTCGCGTCCGAGTAGTCGACGTTTTGATCGGGCGAAGTCACTGCGTAGACATTTCCAAGAAGGTCTCCATCCGCATTCAATTCCGCTCGGTAGAACCCTTTGGCTCGCGTCGTATAGCGATCGAACTGCATCCGTGTTTGATAGACCTGATCCCTGGTCCTCGTGGGCATCAAACTGGCGTAGCTGCGGATTTCTAAGTCATCACGAACCGGGATGACAGGAAACTGCAACGGTTGATGCGACAACCTAGCTCGACCGGATGCGGACACAAACACCGCTGATGCCATGTACATTCCAGGCCCCGTAACAATCACCGCGTAAGGCCCAGGACTGACCCCCTGAAACTCCACGTGACCACCCCGACCTATCCGAGCAGCCATCGATTGCCCATCAAACCCAATCAAGCGAACCTGGGTCGGCAATGGCGAATCAGGCGATAAGGCCTCCAGGCTCATCACTCGAAAGCGGACGACGCCATTGTCGGAGTACGCGAAAAAATCATCGGGGACGTTCAACAAATGCTGTTTTCCCGCTGGAACCTGTTCCGCCGCGACGTCTTGGGCAACGACAGTCGAGACACAGCAAGCTGAAAGCAGCGCAATCAGGCAACTCAAGTGCGAGGTCAATCGATTCATAAGACTCTCAAAATTCAGGTTAGCGCAAGGGTGGCTTGTCCAGCAATCTTCTCCAATTTACCCAGACAAATCAATGCAATCAATCTAATCCTTCAATTTAACTCGAAGAAATACTCAAATTCACGACGTTTCCTGCTCCCTGGCAGCGGCCAGCGATCCCATTAACAGGAGGATGCCCAAAGAAAAACCGCTAAATCCTCCGAGCAGGCCCCCTGCGAATAAATGTTTTTCTAGCACTGGAGCAATCTGCACGCCCAGTTCAGGCGATTCCAAGACCGAAACCGAAACCGAAACGGAGTGTTCCCCCTGATCGGCGGCAGGGGTCAATTTCTGCGTGATCCCAGCCAAAAGCCGTTTCTGCTGCTGTAATTCCTCATTTAGCTGTTGGTTCTGCAGCAAAATTCGTTGCTGAACCGCTACCGAAGATGCCGCAGCATCCCTTTTCTGCGCTGCGGCGTCGATATCCCGCGTTGCCTGATGCACCTCTGACCGCAGGGCTCGAAGCAACGCGGTAATCGTTTCGCCCTTGCTACGTGGCCTCCTAACAATCTCACCCTCAATCCTCAGCTCGGCCTCCGCTGCATCATCATCAGGAGCTTTATCTGACGGGGCCTGAGATAACTGCGCTGGTGGAAGTCCTACCGGGGGCAAATTATCCAATTTACGACGTACCGTATCAATGCGTCGCTGAACCCCTTTAACACGCGGGTGCGCCGGGCCGACGTGTTTCAACAGCTCTTCTTTCTCCGTCTCGAGCGGTTGCACTTCTCGTTCGATCTCCGCGATCACTCTTTTCCGTTCGGCCATCCGTTGCTGGTAACTGGCCAATTCGACATCGAAAGCCATTTGACTAGATTGATTTCGCATCCCAAACGTCTCGCTGCCAGATGCAGGCGAATGGGACGGAACCGATTGCCCCAAGGCGAAAAGGACGTTGTCCGCTCCCGCACCTTGTGTGATCAGAGCTTCCACGGTCCGTAATTTCTGCTCCAATGCGGCTGCCTGCGCAGCGCGTTCATCGGTCAATCGACGGTAACGGATTAGGTCTTCCGCCGCTGGGGAAACCACTCGCCCCGCCTCCAATGCGGCATCTTGCGGCAGCGTTAACGCAAGTTTTTTTTGTTCCAAATCGCCAATTCGTTGCAGCACCAACTCAATCGTGTTCGCTACCCCTTCCTCGTTGGATGCCAACGCAAAATCCGCGTCCGGCCCCGCCATGGCTTCGCCCAAAGTGTGTCGCAGGTAGGAAGACAAAATGGCTTGATTGATTTGCATCGCCGAAGAGGGGGTTTTTCCCAATGCATGCAAGCGGTAGATCTGCCCTGACAGCGATTCACCTTCGTAGTCCACCGTAACTGCCGAGGTTCGCACCAACCAGCGAGCCAGACTGACGCCGTCGTGCAGCGGCGGAGGTTCGTCACCTTCCAATTCGGGGAGACCGCGAAGTTCCTGCCTGCCGAGCGCGGCGGAGATCACGGGTTCGCTAAGCAAAACCCAACGTTCCGGCCCCGTTGGGGGCCTTTTTTGACCTTCGGCCTGAGGCTCGTTTTCGCTGCCTTCGCCCGGCAGTTCTGCAGCAACTTGCCCCTGCGACTCCACCTCGCCACCAACGTCCACGGGACGATTAACCTGTATCACTGCGGTTGAACGAAAAACCGGAAACTGTTTGGCATAGACGAAAAAGCTTGCGCCAGCACCAACGATCACTCCCAGGAACGTCCAAGCGATAAGCGATAGCCAACCGCTAGTTGTTTGTTTTCGGGCGGACATGGCGGATGAAAATCATAAAAGAAAAGACGCGAGTTTATCGGGCGAGTTTACTGAAAACATGGCCCATACGCATTCTGACTGGTCGCGAACCAAAGTGAAAGCAGCTAAACAAGAAAATTGCGGGCCCGGCCGGAAAGGGCCCGAACCACCGCAACCTTCCGAGACCCACACGCCAATCCGCTATCGGTTCCATCTCTCTTGCCCCCGCCCTGCGGTGAGGGAACTGCGAGGAGCAGGGCAGGATCTCAAGGCGGGACAGGCTAATCCTGACCTGCTGCTGGCCTAAACGCGTTGCGATGATTGAAGAAGAGCTTTAGTGTATGGGGGCAGATCCGGTTCTGGAACGGTTTTCCAGCTCCACTTCTCCAACCGTTTTTGTCGATCATGCAATCAAGAAAACCAAGCGATTTTTTTTTGCCGATCCCCAAGTTGACCACCAAATCGCGTAGATGCTGTCGGTTTTGCCGCACTTTTATCGCGAGCGTCTGGCTGGTCGCATCGTTTTTAGGCTGCGGTTCGCCGCAGCCAACGTCCGACAGCCCGCAGAAGGTGGTGCTGCAACTGAATTGGTATCCCGAACCGGAGCATGGTGGTGCGTTTGCCGCCGTCGCTGCGGGGTATTACCAGCAGGCCGGAATCGATGTTGAAATCCGACAGGGGGGAGCAGCGACGCCGCTAGCGGCCGACCTGGAGAGTGGACGCTGCCAATTTGCGTTTGCCAATGCGGACGATGTCGCCATGTATCGGAATCGAGGCGTCAAGGCGGTGGCCTTGCACGCAGCGTTGCAAGATCACCCGCGGTGCATTTTGGTCCGGAAGGAATCGGGGGTGGAGTCGTTGGAGCAGTTGGGCGGTTTGACGTTGCAACGACAACCGGGGATGCCATTCGTGGAGTTCATGCGGATCCGTGGGCTGCTGGAAAAGGTGAAAGAAGTCCCTTACACCGGAACGGTCGCCGGTTTGGTTACCGATCCCAGTGTGGCAATCCAAGCCTATTGCTATGCCGAACCCTTGCAGGCGACCCAGCAGGGTATTGAGGTTAATGCGTTGATGGTCAGTACCCTCGGGTGGAATCCGTACAGCAGCGTACTGATCACGACGGAACGCTTAATCCAGGAGCAACCGGAGTTGGTCCGTCAGTTTGTGCAGGCAACCAGCAAGGGCTGGCTGGAATATATTGCGCGGCCCGAACCTGCCAATGAACTGATTTTCGCGGCCAACCGGCACGGCATGACCAGGGAGGTACTGGAATTTGGGGTGCAGCAGTTACCACGGCTGATGATGCCCGCTGGAATGACGGAGGAGCAGATTGGTCAGATGTCGCTGGAACGGTGGCAGGAACTGATCGATCACCTGGTTGAACTGGACCTGATCGATCCTAAAAACGTTCGTGCGGAAGATTGTTTTGATGTTCGGTTTTTGATGAATCAACCGACCATCGCCAACGAAGCGGCGGCAAAGGACGTAGCAGCAACAGATTAGCAACTGGAGGATTTACAGAAACTTTTACGCCTCTGACGCTTATCACGGGGGCTAGCATTGCCGGAATACGGCGAATGATTGCTTTATTTGGCAAAACCGACACGACACGCCGATGAACAATTATGAGTAGTGTCATTGATGATGGTTTTATGTTCATTGTGCGAGAACTTCTGGCGTGCTGCGTGTAGCCTCCAATCAGGCAAGACGTTATCGGCTGTGCTGCCTTAGTTGCGGTATCGTTTTTTGCTGCATGTTGCCCGTGGTGGCATACGAGGGAGAGCCTGGATTCAACCGACCGGCGCGATCCGGGACGATTCGTGAGCCCAGCTTTGGAAGGGAACCACGAAGCCGCTCACTTGAATCAAGTGTCCGGCTTCAGACGCCTCAACCGATCGGGGTTTCCGCGCACCCAGAGGTTGAAATGGAAAACATGGCCGCAGCTCCGCTTGAGCAGCCGCCCCCTACCGCTGCTACGACGTTGACACCACGAAGCCCAAACGCACCGGTGAGGCAGCCGACAAGCGGATCCCTGGGGTCTGAGGGTGTTGCCAAGGATCCGTCGATTGCAAAGCAAAGACAGCGATCGATCATCGCACGTCAGGTCAGTCAACGAAACCTGCAAGCGACCTCCCAACCGTTGCGACCACTTCCCATCCCGAGTGCCCATTCACTAACAGCGAAACGACTTGCGCAACAGGCCGCCTCGGCAGTCGCGAAGGCTCAAGATCATGCCAAAAGAGGAATGGTACACTCCGCCCGCACGAACGCTTTGGAAGCGCTAAGACTGATCGCCGAAGCCAACGATCTGCTGGATGGCGGAGTTGACTCGACGACGCGTTTGACGCAAGCCCGCACGGCGTTGCGCGAAGTGACCGATTTCACGGGACGCTTCGGGACAGTTCAAGCCGAAACAATCGCTCGAATGACGCAATCGCACGAAACTCCGGTCTTAAGAAACTGCCGTGCCGAACTCCTCAACGGCCCGCGTGCGGTAGAGATTTACTTGGATTACGCTCGCGAGCAATTGGCGGCGGTTGCTATGGCCAACCCGATCGCTACCAATGCTTGCGTTGTGTTGGCGAAGGTAGAGGCAGCGGCCAAGCCTGAGGACAGCTTCCAAGCCGCCGTCGCTATTTGTCTTCTACGCGCCGCCCTCCAAGCTCGTCCCGACGATGCTTACGTCGCAAATGAACTAGGTTACCAACTGTTACAACAAAGCCTGTTGGACGAGGCCGAGTGGGTGTTGCAGCACAGCTTTCAATTACAGCCATCCAAAGCTGCTGGTTTCAATCTTGCAGAAACCTTGCGGCAACAGGGCAAACAGGCTCAGGCCCAAGCCATCGCGGCGCGTGCGAGCGACCTGCCCGAGTCAACCCACAATCCGGTTCATGTGTTCACGCTCTCGCCACAAGAATTCGCGACGCTCAGTCCACCACAAACGTCTGTCCCACAAACACACGCGGGCAGCTCGTCGCTACCCTCACCCGCTAGCGGTCAAGGGCCGATGCCAACGCCTGCACCTGAGCCTCGACCCGCAACAGAACAGAGCCCAGGACCGTTGGGGCGAGTGGCAAATGCGGTCTCACGGCTTTGGAAATAACAATTTGGGAACAAGCCAAGATGTCAAACTTTTTCTTTGCAGGCTGTTTTTCGCGTGTCGGTGGGCGGACTTTCACCTGGGGGCTGATCGTCATTATGCTGGCGGTTTGCTATGCCAGCCCTAACTGGTCTCAGGAAGCGGACTATCCACAGGCCTACCCGCAAACCGGCGTGGCACCCACAAACGGCATTTCATTTTCAAAGCCAACCTGCGGTTGCGGACAGTTGCATCCACCCGGCGCATGTCTTGGCCCGTGCCAACCGTGTATCCAAGGCGTCGATTGCTTAACTTGCAGTGGCGCGGAGGCTCGGTGGCAAGACATGCGTCCAATCGATTTCCAACCCTACGGTCATGGCGAATACGCCGGACCGCCTCGCTTGGCACATCTGGCGGAGTACCGTTTGCGTCCCAACGACGAACTGCAGATGATCTATCTGATCACTCGCCGACAATCCGATGGGGCGTACCGGTTGACGGTTGGGGACGAGGTTCTGATTGAATCGATTTTGAACGATGAACTGCAACGCGGAACGCTAGAACGTGGTCTGCGGATCCAACCCGACGGTACGATCACGCCACCAGTCCTAGGGCAGGTGCATGCGGCCGGACTGACCGTCGATCAACTGCGAAAACTCCTGGAAAGTCGGTACAAAAAGTTCTATCCCGAACCGTCAATCGATGTAACACCGGTTAAAACCAACAGCCTGGCTGAAGATATTCGCAATGCGGTCGGGGGGCAAAGTGGATTACAGCAGCAAGCGGTAAATGCTCGCGTGATGCCCGATGGCAAGATCCGGCTACCGGGGGTTGGCGCGTTATGTGTTCAGGGACTAACGCTGTCCGAATTGAAACAGGAAATCAATCTGCGTTATGGCGAGGTGGTTGTCGGGCTGGAGGTCGAACCTTTGCTGGTCCAGCAGGCACCAAGCTTCATTTACGTCGTGGGGGAGGTCTTTCAGTCCAATCGGTTCCAAATTCAAGCGCCAACGACGGTTCTGGGGGCGATTGCCCTGGCCGGGGGCTACCAAACGGGCGCCAACATGCGCCAGGTAGTTGTTTTGCGTCGCGCCGATGACTGGAGACTGATGGCGACAATGCTGGACCTGCAGGGGGCACTGTTAGGCAAGCGTCCGACACCAGCGGATGAAATTTGGCTTCGTGATGGTGATGTGGTGATCGTGCCAAAATCGTCAATCCGTGTGCTGAACGACTTCGTCCAACAAGTCTTCACCAATGGGGTCTACGGCGTCGCCCCCTTCCTCGCCTTTGGTCAAGCGACGCCACAGCTAACGTTTCAGTAGCGAAGTAGCAGCAATCGACGTCAGCGTTGGTCTAAGATTCCAGTCACCCCGGCCACCGCCTGCTGTACGGCTTTCGCGAGAGACGTGTTGGCTGAAAAGACCCAGCTAAGTTTCGTTCAACGGATATCCGAATAGTCGGTTGCTTGCATGAAAGTCGACTGCACACCGTCGGGGGCGGTTAACGAACCACCGACTGCGGCTTCCGATTCGGTTCTTGCTTTGATCCATTGAGGATCCTGACGAAACGCCGAAAATGATGCCGCAGCGGCCTCCTGATCGCGGTGCGCCAGGATGTAAATCAGCGTGTTCTCCGCCCCCGGTTGATCGGGTTGTGGCGACCAATAGCCGACATTTGTCATGCCATGTTTGGCGAACAATGCGACCGTATGATCACGAAACCGTTGATGGAGCGCGGGCAGATTACCCTTGGTCGTGGTGTAGGTTCGCAATTCAAATATTCGCGGACTCAGAGCACTGGATTGAATTTGGGGAGAATAATCGGTCGCTTCGAGAAATAGGGATTCAACACGTTCGACCAGTTTCCCGTCGACTTCACTGGCCTGAAATGCGGCTTTCCATTGAGGATCCGCGAAAAAAGCTTTCCAGGCGGCAGTGCGAGCCTTGCGATCCGGGTAAGCAAGCAGGTAGACGAGTTGCCGCTGAGGGTTGTCAACCGGTGTCCAGTAACCAATGTTGGTCATGCCATGCCTTTCAAACAGGCCAACGGTGTGATCACGAAAACGGCTGTGCAAGGCTTCCAATTTGCCCTCGGCGGCATAGTAAGTCCGCATTTCAAACAGCCGCATTTTTCCCTCCTCAGCTTTCCCGACACAGGCCATCACGAATATCAGGGCAACGGTAAGCGGCAACTGGTAACGTTTCATCTGCCAATGCTCTCCAGGGTTTCAGTAAATCGAACGTACAGGGTCTGCGATCGTATCAGAGGTGGCTAAGTCCAGAAGCATCGCGATCCAAGCAAGGACGTCCTGATCGCGGAACCGTAGGTGATCAACGGAAGCCAGCTTCGGAGTGCTTTGCTAAAAATTCAGGGACATTGTCCATCAGGTATCCGGCACTCACGTCCTAAATGACCCCCTTCGTGCTGGGGATCGCGTGAGAACGCGGGTCAACGGCAACCGCCATGCGAACGGCTCGCGCGGTCGATTTGAAAACCGATTCAGCGATGTGGTGAGCGTTGCTACCGTAGTGCATCAAGACGTGTAAATTGCAGCGAGCGTTGGCAGCAAAGCTTTGCCAGAAATGCTCCACCAATTCGCTGTCAAACGTTCCAATTTTGTCAGCCGCGATCGGCGCGTCGTAGGCAAACGCATAGCGTCCGCCAAAATCGACCGCGACCGTGGTCAGGACTTCGTCCATCGGCAAGGTAAAATGACCATAGCGAAGGATCCCCGCCCGATCGGACAAAGCTTCGTCGAACGCTTGCCCTAGACAAATTCCAGTATCTTCGCTGGTGTGGTGATCATCGACGTGCAGGTCCCCCTGGACCTGGACATCCAAATCGATCAGCGCATGCCGAGCGAACAGATCCAGCATGTGATTTAAAAATCCGACCCCGGTGTCCCGTCGTCCAGAACCCAGCCCCTCCAAGGACAGATCCAGCCGAATATCGGTTTCGCCAGTCTTACGCTGAATGTTTGCCTTACGAGTCATACAAAGTGCATTCGAGAATATCTAGGTCAGGGCGGACAGGAATCGAACAGAACCACGTCCAGTCAACAGGGCGATTATACGCACTGCTCCAACAACAGCATACAGGCATCGACCTGCTGGTCGGTACCGACGCTAATCCGCAACCCGTCGCCCCAAGCGGGAAAGTTCATATATCGGACCAGAATTTGCTGACGTTTCAGGGTTTGATAGATCTGCTTGTGCGAACTTTCATGGTGTTCACACCAAACAAAATTGGCTTGCGATGGCGTGACCCTGAATCCCAACTGTTTCAACCGAGCCTCCATTCGTGTTCTTGTTGCTCGAATCCGAGCCACATTTTCTTGCAACCACTGCGTGCTGCCCACTGCCGCCGTTGCCGCCGCAATCGAAAGAGTGTCGCAATTGTAGCTGTCCTTGATCTTCATCAGCTCAGCGATTCGGTGTGGTTGAGCAACAACGAAGCCAAACCTTAACCCAGCCAAAGCGTACGACTTGCTGAGCGACCGAGTCACAAAAATGTTCTCGTTCTGTTGCACCAGCGACAAACAATTCGCTTCCGCGAAATCGGCATAGGCCTCGTCAATCACCAGCGGGCAGGGCAACTGCTCCGCCAACTGCAAGACCTTTTCAGGAGGCTCGACTGTGCCACTGGGACTGTTCGGATTAGGCAGGAAGACCAATCGGAGGTCGTCACATCCATCGGCGAATGCTGCGGGCAGTCGCCAGTTTTTGTCAAATTCCAACCGTTCCCACAACGCACCTTGGATATCCGCCAGAGTTGCATACAGGATGTAGCTGGGATAAGGCATCCGCAATCTTTGCCCTTCGCCCACCAGCGCTCGAACCAGGATCGTCAGGATCTCATCGCTTCCATTTCCCGCCATGATCCAGTCCGGCCCCGGCAGTCCAAGAACCTCTGCCGCTCGATTGCGAAAGGCATTGGCATACGGATCAGGGTAACGTTCCAGACCCGTCGTCGCCGCACTGCAGATTGCCTCAACAACCGCTTGCGCAGCCGGGTAAGGATTTTCGTTCGTGTTCAGCTTGACAAATTTTCCACCTTGCGGCTGTTCGCCAGGGACATACGGTTCCATTTCCGCCAACGCACGACGAAACGGGTAATGATGAGGTTGGCCAAACATTGGTAATCAGGGAAGTAACGTGTGGGATGGGGTAAATAACGAAATTCCTACCGCTTCCGCCATCCGGACGGGAAGCATATTTCCAGCAAACCCTATCGACGCCGAATCGAGACACTCCGGGCATGAGCGGTCAACCCTTCCTTTTCGGCCAAATACTGGACATCCTCGGCGACGGCATCCAGTGCCGTTTGGCTGAAATCGATCACGCTACCACTGCGAAGGAAATCGTTGGCACACAGACCCGCTGCCCAGCGGGCGGTGCCGCCGGTGGGCAACACGTGGCTTGGCCCGGCGGCGTAATCCCCTAACGCCACAGGTGTGTAATGCCCTAAAAACGCGGCTCCACTGTTGCGGATTTGTGCCAGACAAGCCTGCGGATCTGCGGTCTGAATGTGCAAGTGCTCGGGGGCAAACTGATCGGTCAGCTCACACGCTTGCTGCTGATCACGAACCAGGATTAACGCCGAAAACGATTCCAAACTGTCGATCGTTAGGTTGGCTCGCTCCAACCTGGCCACCTGTTCGGCAAGCTCCCGACGGACCGCGTCGACTAAGTCGGCGTGCCACGTAATCAGAATTGCCGAACCGGGTGAGTGCTCCGCCTGAGCTAATAGGTCGGCGGCAACAAAATCGACGCGCGCGGTTTCGTCCGCCAATACAATCACCTCGCTTGGCCCCGCAATCGAATCGATGTCCACGGTTCCGTACACGTGTTTCTTCGCCAACGCAACGAACAGATTTCCCGGACCGACGATCTTGTCCACCCCTGCGATCGCGCCGCAGCCGTACGCCAAAGCCGCCACGGCCTGCGCGCCACCGACACGGTAGACCTCGGAAACCCCCAGTTCATAACACGTCGCCAGCATGTCGTTATTGTACGCCCCGAACCGGGTGGGGGGAGCCACGACTGCGATTTCGCGGACACCAGCCACTTGAGCCGGGACCACAGTCATTAAAACTGTCGAAGGGTAGGCCGCCGCTCCCCCGGGAACACACACTCCCACCCGACGTAATGGGACGTAACGCTGCGTCAAAGTGACGCCGTCACAGGGCTGGACGGAGCAATCAGTGTGCAAAATTGCTCGCTGGAATTGACAGATACGATCACGAATCCGACGGACCGTCTCCAATAGTTTGCGGTCGACCGATTCCGCCGCCTGCCTTAGGTCCTTGGCAGAAACTCGCAATTGATTGGCAGTTAATTCCGCTTGGTCCAACGCAGCACCGTACCGCAACACAGCCGCCGTTCCCTCGGCAGCGACATCACTACAGATCCGCTCGACCACCCTGACCGGTGATAATGGTTCGCCAAACACTTTTTCGGTCAGCGCCCTGCCACGCGGGCTGACCACTTCCCCTTGGGGACTCAATTTCTCTCGGAGCGCTTGCAGCGTCTGCTCCGCGGAACCGACACGGGCATCAACGCAGGGAATGCTTAACATGCTTGACATTCGGAAAAATCTCGAAGAATGAATCTAAAATCTCGATGGAATTCGCCGCATCATTGATGGTCGAAGCTTCGGCACACATTTGCTACGTTAAGTTACCGCCAAGTAAACCGTTGCCGATAGACCTGATTTGTTGTTGGCCTCCTTTTTCATTCCCTCGGTTCGGAACCAAGCCATGATTGATTTGCGGAGCGACACCGTTACCCGTCCCACCCCCGCAATGCGAAATGCGATGGCCAACGCCGATGTTGGCGATTGCATGATCGATATTGACCCCAGTGTCGAGCGTTTGGAGCAACGAACTGCGGAGGTGCTGGGCAAACCGGCGGCGTTGTTCATGCCCAGTGGTTCGATGGCAAATCAAATTGCGGTGCGGGTCCACTGCGAACGTGGGAGTGAGTTCCTGTGTGAAGCCGATTGTCACATTTATCAGTACGAACAAGCAGCGTTCGCGCAGCTATCGGGGCTAGTGGCAGCAACGATTCAGGGGCAAGCAGGGATCCTTCAACCTGAACAATTGCACGATCAAATCCGCCCCGTGAATGATCATTTTGTGACGACTAAATTGGTCTGCCTGGAAAACACGCACAATCGCGGCGGCGGCACGATTCAGCCGGTTGAAATCGTGCGATCGATTACTCAGTGGGCTGACGAAAACGGCCTGAAACGACACCTCGATGGTGCGCGATTGTGGAACGCGGTCGCAGCGACGGGCATCGCAGCCAACCACTGGGCGGCGATGTTCGATTCGGTCAGCGTCTGTTTCAGCAAAGGGTTGGGGGCACCGGTTGGCTCGGTTTTAGCAGGCGATCAAGAATTCATACAAGCCGCAAAGCGTGCCAGAAAGCTGTTTGGCGGAGGAATGCGTCAGGCAGGAATTGTCGCGGCAGGCGCTTTATTTGCGTTGGAAAATCATCGCGACCGTTTGCTGGAAGACCATCAGAACGCTCAGCTATTGGCCCGAGCAGTCGATTCCAGCGAGGCGTTGTCGCTGGGCTCGCACGGTGTCCAGACCAACATCGTCATGGCCACGGTCGATCCGCGTTGGGGCACCGCAACTGAACTGGTGAACCGGCTTGCGGATGCCGGCGTAAAATGCTTCGCAATGGGCCGGCAACGGATTCGCTTGGTGACCCACCTGGATGTCAGCACGGCTCAGGTGCAGCAAGCTGCGGACATCCTGTTTGATATCGCTCGATTGCCTCAACCGTATCAGGTTGTCAGTGGCAGCGGGGCATCGCAGACATAGCCAAAGGTTGACTGCAGTTGCTCGTCACCGGGTGGCTGCTGCCCCCAAAACGCAAGCCAACATGTGCATTTTTGAATCACACCTTTTTCCAAAAAGTCACCGAACAGACGATAGGTCAACCGATTCTGCTCGGCTCCTTCGCACCGGGACGCGGCTTGGTCGCGTCGCGAGCGCATGACCGAAAAGTGAGCGTCCCCATGTCGAAATAGATCGACCCCGGCGGCCCATGGCCGATACTGCTGAGCATCGAATTGCAAGAGGACCGCCGGGTGACTGTCCAGTAGACGGGTTTGCATTTCCGTGATCCACTGCAACAGCAGCGGAGCAGCGGTTTCCCTGACGAAGCGTGCCTGCAGGGTCAATCCGAAATCGTCTCGCTCTGATTGCGGCAGACGAGCAATAAAGTCATTTCCTCGAATGTAACTGTCGCCGATCACGGGCAACCGCTCACCCCCAGCGTCCACCACTCGGAACATCCACGGTTGCGGCGTCAGAGGCTGGGACAGAACGATTCCCTGATTGCCGCCAGTAGCATTTAAATCAAAATTAACAACGTTTTCGACCCCGTGAAACGAGGCCTTGCCTAAATGTTCTGACTGCCACATCGGTCAAATTCCGCTAAACGAATGATTCATCATAGCTCCGGCGAGCCCGGTGGGCACGCGGTAGGTACTATCCGACCCCGGTCCGGCTCGCTGCTGAAAGCCTAGCCACCCGCAGCAAATCGTCGCAACGGATGCTCGCTGGTTGACATGGTTCAGACTT
>SLFV01000268.1 GCA_007124075.1 Roseimaritima sp. | reverse complement strand
GTCACTGTGGCCGATTGCATGAAATTCGGCGGGTATATTCATTCCGCCGATCCGCAGCGGACCTCCGTTTCCAAGACAATGAGTGTCAAAGCCTAATCCAATACGTAGAGGGGGGGCATGCATCATGACGTACAAAACAAAGATTCGGGGAAATGATTGTCGGGTAAGGCCCGTGGCGGGTTCAGCTTTGCGTCGCCTCGCCCTGCCTGCGGGGATAATAGGCCTAACGGCGTGATAAAAATCGGCATTGTAGTGCAAATCGACTCGCCAGGCAGCACCGTTAGACGCGTGCGGCAAATCGGATCATGTGGCAAATGTTAAGGGGTTTTCAATCAGTATCTCTCGGGTTTGCCCTCCCTCCTGCGTAGATCTCTTCCGTCGATTCCGGCTGCGCAGGGCCGGGGCGACGAATGGGCAGGCATGTTATCGATGCGGCTTCCCTTCATTTGACGCTGATCGACCGCTGAAACTGCCCCATTGCTGCACTTCGCTACGGGTTACAATCGTCCGATATCCAAACGACTTGCCTTCGTTATCATGGGGCAGGAACCGTTCACGAGCGAGCACCAGAATAGATGCCAATCATCGAAGTTGCCGATTTGACGAAGTCGTACCACGTTTACCAAAAACGCGAGGGGCTGTGGGATAGTATCCGCGGGCTGTTCCGTCGCGAGTACCGCGAGGTGCAGGCAGTGCAGGGTATCAACTTGAAGGTGGAGGAAGGAGAATTCGTCGCTTTCCTGGGCCCGAACGGTGCAGGGAAAACGACGACGCTCAAGCTTCTTTCGGGGGTCATCAACCCAACCGGCGGTTCAGCCACCGTAATGGGGTTCGTTCCCTGGGAGCGGCACAACGATTATCGTCGCCGGTTCGCTTTAGTGATGGGACAGAAAAACCAACTTTGGTGGGACCTGCCGGCGCAGGAGTCGTATCGCCTGCATCAGCAGATTTATGCAATACCGCCTGAAGTATTTCAGCGTCGCTTGAATGAACTGTCGGACCTGCTGGACGTCACCCGGTTGCTGGGCCAACCTGTTCGTGAACTGTCCTTGGGCGAACGCATGAAAATGGAATTGATGGCAGCGTTGTTGCATGCCCCGCAGGTTTTGTTTTTAGATGAACCGACAATCGGCCTGGACGTGATCGCCCAGCACAACATTCAGCAGTTCTTGCTTCACTACCAAGAAACCCGGCGGATCACGTTCCAGCTGACCAGCCATTACATGAAGGATGTGGCCGCGTTGTGCAAACGCGTTGTGATCGTTGCCGAAGGGCAAATTCAATATGACGGTTCATTGGCGGGGATCATCGATCGATTCTCAGGCAGCAAGGTGGTGACCCTGCAGTTTCCCGAGGGTGTTCAGCCCGAGGGACTGGGAGCTATCGGGGATGTGCTGGAAATCAATTGGCCCAAGATGCGAATTCGGATTGCTCGCAGTGACGTTCCCGCGCGATTGGCGGAGGTGCTGCGGTCGTATCCTATCGAGGATGTGACGGTTGAAGATCCGCCATTGGAGCAGGTTATTGCAGAACTGTTTCAAGCGGTCGAGCGGGAGCCCGCCGGGGCGACGACCTCGCATACGGGTTCGGAGACCCTGGCGACTTCCGGAGTCCGTCGATGATACTGCAGCGGGTCCAGACCTGGTGGGTGATTTTGCGGATTGCTCTCGAGGAGCGATTGATTTATCGCGGCGATTTCGCGTTGGGGACCCTGATGCGTTTTCTCCCGATCGTGACGCAGATTTTCTTGTGGGCGGCTGTTTTCGCGGCAGTTCCGGAATCGGAAACGGAAACGGAATCCGAACGGACGCAACTGGGCGGGTACCGTTTTGCTGACATGGTTGCCTACTACTTGTTAGCGATGGTGGCGCGTGCGTTTTCCAGTATGCCGGGTCTGGCAAGCGGAATCGCGCTGCAGGTCCGGCAGGGAGAGATCAAACGTTATTTGGTGCAACCGATCGATCTGATTGGGTTCCTGCTGTTGCAGAGAATTGCGCACAAGTTGGCGTACTATACGATTGCAATCGCCCCCTTTGCGTTTGTGTTTTACCTGTGCCGTGGTTTCTTTCTCGACGGCTGGCCGTCAGCCCAGACGCTCATCGCTTTTTCGGTTTCGCTGGTGCTTGGTTTTTTGATCGGTTTTTTTCTGGAAGCCGCGATCGGGATGATCGGATTTTGGTTTTTGGAGGTCAGTTCACTATTGTTTATTTACATGCTGTTCAGTTTTTTTCTCAGCGGCCACATGTTCCCGCTGACGCTTTTGCCGGGATCGATCCAAACCGTCGTCGAATGGTTGCCACTAAAATACCTCGCTTACTTTCCTGCTGCCGTTTTTCTGGGAAAAATCCCTCCCGATCAGCTTTGGACCGAAATCCTGATCGAAGCAGCGTGGTTGTTATTTTTCATTGTCCTGTGTCGCGTCATGTATCGTCGTGGCCTTCGCCGCTACAGTGGTTACGGGGGCTGATCCGCAATGGCAACTGCAACCGAAACTTCTAATCAGACGCCCGCTCCTCCGCGTCCCGCTTATGGAAAAGTCTTCCTAACATTTGCGCGTAACAGCCTAATTCGCGACATGACATTCCGGACCAACTTTTTATTCCAATGTGTCAGCAGCGTTGCTTGGACCTTGATGAATTTGGGCTTCTATTTAATCGTCTTTCAGTTTGCGCCTTCGATCGGCCGGAACACGGGTTGGGAGCAGCCGCAATTCTTTTTGTTTTTGGCGACGACCTGGATCATCAACAGCATCGTCCAAGCCTTCTTCATGCCCAACGCGGAGGAGTTCAGTGAACTGATCCGCACCGGTGGGTTAGATTTTGCATTGTTGAAACCGATCGACACCCAGTTCCTGGTTTCGTTTCACAAGGTCGACTGGAGCGCACTTTCTAACTTTGTCGCTGCGATAATTATCTTGTTGTGGAACGCTTACCTCCTGGCAACTCGGTCGACCGATCCGCTGTACTTTTCACCGCTGACCTTGCTGCTGTACACGTTATTTATCGGGTGCGGGGTATTGATCATGTACAGTTTGATGATTTGCTTGTCGGCCACCAGCATCTGGCTGGGACGCAATCAGACGCTCTACAATTTTTGGTTTTACATCACGAACTTTAGCCGCTATCCGATGGAGATCTATCAGCGTGGCTGGGGTTGGTCGCTTTGGGGAATTTTTACGTTCGCCATTCCTGTGTTGGTTGTCGTCAATGTCCCCGCCCGCCTGCTGGCACAACCGCTGCGTCCCCAACAGACCTGGGAAATCCTGTTGTCGTTGTTTGGGGTCTTTGCCACGCTGGCAAGCATTTTCGCCAGTCGCTGGGTTTTCCAGCGGGCTTTGGCTAGTTATCGCAGCGCCAGTTCCTAGGCAGCCGATGCAGACGCGCTCCGCTATCGATCGCGTGTTGCTAATCGCGCTGTTAACCGAACAGCATCCGCAGGTCATCGGCGGTCAGTTCACCGATCAGGCTCTTTTCCTGTGAGATGATCGCATCGGCAAGTTTCCGCTTGGATGTCTGCAACGCGACAATCTTCTCTTCGACCGTATCACGACAGATCATGCGGTACGCAACGACCGGCTTGGTTTGCCCCATCCGATGTGCGCGATCGATCGCCTGCGCCTCGACCGCCGGATTCCACCAGGGGTCCAGAATGAATACGTAATCAGCCGCCGTCAGATTCAGGCCGTGGCCACCAGCTTTTAGGCTGATCAAAAACAGCGAGCAATCATCACTTTCCTGAAAACGTTTTACCAAGTCACCACGACGACGGCTCCTTCCGTCCAGGTATTCGTATTTCCAACCATGCTTGTCCAGTTCTTTTTTCACTAACGACAGCAGAGAAGTGAACTGCGAAAAGACCAAGGCTTTGTGCCCCTCTGAAAGCACCTCCTCCAATTGCTCGATCAATCGATTCAGCTTGGCCCCCACAACTTTGGAATTCGAATGAACCAAACGCGGGTCGCAGGCGGTTTGCCGTAACCGCAACAACGCCTCCAAAACCTGAATCTTACTTTGCGACAACCCTTTTTCTTGGATCGTATTTAAAAGCTTGGCTCGGTAATGGTCTCGCAGTTCCTGATACAACTTCCGTTGCTTGGGGTCCATGTCACAGTACAACGTCTGTTCCGTCTTCTCTGGCAATTCCGTCAGCACTTGCTCCTTGGTGCGTCGGAGGATAAAAGGACGGAGTGCCGTGGAAACGTGCCCAATGCGATCTTGCTGCTGCGCAATTCCATTGGCTGATCCCAAAGTGTTGCCTAGCATTCCTGGATTGAGAAATTCAAACAACGACCACAGATCCCCCAAATGGTTTTCCACGGGTGTGCCGGTCATCGCTAAGCGATGCTCGCCTTGCATCAAGCGCGCCGCCTTACAGGCCAGCGATTGCGGATTTTTGATCGCCTGAGCTTCGTCCAAGATCACGTAGTCAAACGCTTGATCGCGTAACACAGATGCATCGATTCGCAGCGTGCCGTAGGTCGTAACCAGGGCATCGTATTCCGCGAACGTATCCCTTTGGACTTTCCGCTGCGTCCCGGTGTAGTTCAACACCTTCAATTCCGGGGTAAACCGCGCGGACTCCTCCATCCAATTAAAAACGAGGCTCCGTGGCACCACGATTAATGAAGGCGGACGTTGCACCCCTTGCTGCAGGGCCTCCTGGCGACGCTGTTCCAGCAGGGACAGCACTTGAATCGTTTTGCCCAGCCCCATGTCATCGGCCAAGCAGCCGCCAATCTGAAATTCCTGCAGGAACTGAAACCAACCCAGCCCCCACTTCTGGTAGTCCCGTAGTTGCCCAATGAACCCTGCAGGCGGATCGGCCGGTGCGATCCCCTCAAATGAATTAAGTTTTTCACACCATGCTTTAAACGCTTTGTCAAACGCGACATTCTCCTGTTCGGCCAACATCGCGTCTAACAGCAAGGCTTGATTCTTCTTAAATCGAACCGCATCGTCTTGAACCGTTCCCGTTTTTTCAAAACCGGCAAACTTCTCCAACCACTGCGTGGGCAGCATGCCGTGCGAACCATCATCCAAAACGATGTAATCTTGCCCTTTGCGCAGCGCGGCTAATAATGCGGGCAGCGAGGCGGTGACCCCATCAAAATCAGCGACCGCATGCAAGTCAAACCAATCAACCCCTGACTCCACCGAGACATTAAACGAGGAAACGTTGCGGACATGACTTCCATCGGCGATCACTT
>SLFV01000452.1 GCA_007124075.1 Roseimaritima sp. | reverse complement strand
CATTGCCTCGCGTGTAATCAGATGTGTCGCAGTGGCGGGCTCCCATCCGGTAGCTAGCAAGGTTCCCAGTTCTTTGGCACGGGCCAGCAGCCCCAAACGCAACAGTAAGGCGATCAGCAACAACGCGGCAAAAATCACGAAGGTGCTAAGCATTAAAAACAACACGTCAAAAGGAGTCGTCCCCGACGAAGCAGCCAACTGCTGGGCTCGCAGCGGCAGCACATTGAAACCGAGCTGAGATTGCACCGATCGTAAAATCCCCTCCAGTTCCCCCTGTAATTCCTCAAACGACTGGCCCTCCTGTGGGTCGATTCGCAAACTGGTCGTATCACCAAATCGACTACCAAACAATCGTCGTCCATCGTCTCTGGGAATAAACGCTTTGGGGGTCAAACGATGTTCATTCCAGTAAACGTCGTCCTCGCTGGTAATCAAGCTGCGTTCCAATTGGAACGGCAGGTCCCAGTCGGAAATCGATTCCTGATCGGTAACGCCGGGAACCGTGGGGGTCAAATCGGGATCGTTGTAAATCGTGGGAGCCTGGTCGAAAACTGCAGGACGATTGCGACGGTACGGTTGCTGCGGTTTGGTGATCGGCACGATGTCGGTCAAGACCGCCGAAAATTGACGCTCGACCTCGCGTCCGTCACTCGATTCGGGTTCGAAGTACGTGACCAACAACCGATCACCAACAGCCGCATCCAAACGCTCCGCTGCCCAGTCATTTAAAACCAGAGGGACCAACGATTCGTTGTCGTTTGTTTCAGCGGTACGCTTCAAAACGTCCTCGGGGTGGGCTGGTAAGGTGTAACGCAGTGGCAAACTGGGATTCGAATCGATCGCGGTCAACGTGCTGTAAGGGACCAGCAGCTCTTTCCCGTCGTCTTTCGGGTTAACGATTTTATTAGCCAAATAGGTCATCACCGGCTGCACACGATCCTCGCCCAGTTCCTGGGTCACCGCATCGCGGACTTCGTCGCTGATCATCAGGCGGTCGCTGGACAGCGAAAAATAATCGATGATCGGTTGCCCGTCGAAGGTCCGCTGCACGTGCGTCAATTGCAAACCAAAATCCGTGATCTTTGGTCGTAGCTTTGCTTCGATCTCCGCGGAGTCCCGTTCGGTTTGCCGCAGCCCGGTCGTTGCGGTTTCATCACGGATCAACAGCATGTTGGCCTGCTCTGGACGAACCAACAGGTCGCCGACCAGCGATCGGGAAAGGTAAACGTTCAAGGGTTCGGCTTGACTGGGATGCAGGGAAAAACGCCCAAGTCCTTTCGAGGGAACAATGTCCACCACTTTCATCCTTGGCAAACCCTCCGATTCGGCCTCGTTGCGCCCCAGCGGACTGTCAGCCGGGACCGCCTGTTCCTTGGGAAAGCGAACCGTGACCCGCTCGCCCACCTGGACCCCCAGTTCGGCGGCGGCCGCGCTGTTCAAAACCACGCCTTGACCGTCAGGCATCGCTACGGGCTTGATTTGCCGATTGTCAAACTGCCAAAAATCGGGGTCACAGGCGATGATCTGCACCGCCCCCGCACGGCGAACCGCCGCCGAACGACTGTCTGTGGGGGCCGCCGGGTCAGGAGCCGTTTCCAGTACCCCTCGCGAAAAATAAATCACTGCGACCGCGTCCCGTTCGGAGCCTGCGGGTAGGACCGTCTGCGGATCAAAAAAACCGCCCGGAATCACCGCAAACCCAACTTGGCCTAAACGCTGCAAGGTTAAATCGCGGAGGCTACCGCGCATCGAATCACCCACCAGTAGGGCTCCCGTGATAACTGCGGTAGCGACCGCGACCCCGCCGGCGATGGCAACCGCAATCCTCCAGTGATGACGCAAAGACCGGCGAGCAAGACGCGGGACAGTTATTGCAAGTTGGCTCACGGTAAAATTTCCTAAGCTTTGCGATGCAGAATGGCCTTGCGACGCCGTGGAAACAGCTCACGGCACAATGGACATTTTGTACCGTCGCAACCGCGCGCGGTACAAAACTGGCGGCCGTAAAATATGATTTGCAGGTGCAACACGTTCCATGCCGACTGCGGAAAAAGCTGTTTCAAATCGGCTTCGGTTTGAGCCACGTTGATGCCATCGGACAGTTTCCAGCGTTGGGCCAAGCGATGAATGTGAGTATCGACCGGAAATGCTGGATGGCCAAACGCCTGTGCCATGACGACGCTGGCCGTTTTGTGTCCCACGCCTGGCAGGCTTTCCAGATCCGCAAACGTCTGCGGGACGTTGCCACCATACTGCTGCACCAGTCGCCGTGACAGGCCGGAAAGCGCCTTTGCTTTTTGCGGAGCCAATCCCAGCGGTTGAATGATCTTCAGAATAGCATTTGTTTCCAATTCCATCATCCGTTGCGGTGTGCCAGCGACGCGAAACAACCGGGGGGTCACCTCGTTGACTTTCTTGTCGGTGCACTGGGCGCTCAATAGAACCGCCACCAATAGGGTGAACGGATCGGTATGATCTAATGGAATCGGTGGATCGGGGTACAGTTCTCCGAGTCGCTGTTGAATTAATATTGCACGTTCAGATTTTTTCATGAAAAGGTAAATGGTGAAGGCAGCAAGTTTTGAGATTCATGTTTCAGCAATCCCGGGAGGTCGCAGTTTAACTTCATTCGAAGTGGCTGCCGAACGCATTGCCCAATTATCCCGTCTGGACTTGGAACCCGATGGTTTTTTTGTCTGGGCGATCGACGGCCAGCAGGGGTGGCGTATCAGCGGCATGATGTACGACAACGGAAAACGCTTGCAATACGTCCATGTCCAAGGAAAGACACCCTGGCAACCATTGAACCAATTGCTGCTGGCATTAGAACCGGACCCGTCCCTGTTGCAAATCACTCGGCTGCCCTCGGGAGGTTTGCAAGATTTTCAAACGTTTCGAGATGCACTTTGGCCGAATTTCGAACAAGCAACTTCGATCCCCGACAACCATGGCGAGTGCTAGTGGCGAAAAACAAGGCTTTTTGCTGATATTTGCATAACATTCCGCCAAATCCCTGGGAATTTCTCCGGTAATCTTTTGGTTTTCGTATGTTTGGCGCATTTGTTGCTGTTCCTTAAAGTCGTTAAAGAGCGTCCAACCTGCAATCGGTTTCAGGTGGGTTCTTTCATACGTAAGATTGTCCCGGTTCTGGGTGGGCGTTAAACGTGTGTTCGGTTTTGTCACAGGAGGATTTAGAAAGATGTCTACAATTGCATTTTCTCAGCCGGAAACGGTTCGTGAGCCTCACGGCCGCAGTGGTTCTTTCGTATCGGATCGCGAGATTGCCAACCGTGTGTGGGCAATACGATCGAGCTGGAACATTGAAGAACGTATGCGCCGAAGGCGGGAGGCTGAGCGTCGTTTCGAGCGTTTGGCCGAGGCATTGAACGTTGAAATTCAAGCCGCGTAGTGGAGGCGTTACCTGTTTCGTTTCCGGGCCAATGTTTTTCCGGCGATGATCACTAGGATGGGCCCGAGAACGATGGACCAATTCTGATGGAATGGGCTGGCAGGGATGAGCCGGTCCTGTGGCCACATCCCCGCGTTGGACGTGACCATCCAAACGAGAAAACATGTGCCGAGCAAAACTGCGGTGATCGCGGCTGCATTTCCGGTCTGCGGCGACATGATCCCCAACAGGAAGAGGGAGATAATTCCCGTTCCTAAAATGCCTGATAAGGTCCACCAAATATCCAGCGCGCTCTCTGACCAATAAACCAGAGCAAGGGCTAACGTCGTCCCCATGGATCCCCAGGCAATCGTTGCCAGGCGGAGCACCCAGAGGCGAGCCGCATCGCTAGCATCTGGGGAGGTCAACCGTTGATAAAAATCACTCATTATCAACGTGGCCGATGAATTCAAAGATGTAGAAACGGTGCTCATCGCAGCCGCAAAAATCGCGGCGATCAGCAACCCGGAGACCCCCGCAGGCAGCCGTGCCGCGATGAAATGGGGGAAAACTCGATCTCCAATCTCATACGGTTTTAGGTTGTCGGCCTCCTCCTGCCAGCCTGACGGGGTCCAGGGCGTTGCAACTTGGGATGATGCTGCGGGCTTGGTGCCCGAGGCGGTCCGCAAACGTTGCTCCGCGACAACCCTACGAACAGCTTGGTCGTCTTCCGGGTAGGCCTGATGCCAAGCATACAACCCGGTGCCGATGAAAAAGAAAACCGCGCTGACGGGAATGTACAATCCGGCACTCAACCACAAGCTCACAGTCGCATCGTGTTCGCTTTTGGCAGCGATGTAACGCTGGATATAACTCTGGTCGATACCAAAATTCTTCAGATTCTCAAACAACCCGTATAACAGCACCAGCCAGACGGTCTGCGTCCCCACCAGGCGTAGGTCCCAGCTCCCCAGTGAAAACTTATTGTCGTTGGACGCAATCTCAAAAACCTGCCCGGGTCCTTGCGGCATCCCTGTCAACAAAACGGCCAGTGCGATGACTGCCCCCGCCATCAGTACTACGGCCTGAATGGCATCGGCCCAAATCACCGCCAGGATCCCCCCTACAAAGGCGTAGCTGGTCACGATCAATCCGGTGATGACAATCACCACGCGGATGTCCCAACCAAAAATAACGGCCATCGGCAATGCCATCAGGTACATCACCACGCCTACCCGAGCAATCTGAAATAGCAGATAAAAGCTGCTGGCATACATGCGGGCCCACAACCCAAATCTGCGTTCCAACAACGCGTAGGCGGACACTTCTCCCGCCTCGCGATACAGCGGCAAGAAATAGCGAACCGCAATCATTGCCGCCGGAGGAATCGCCAACGAAAACACGAAGGCGTTCCAGTTGTCGGCAAACGATTTGCCAGGCAAAGCTAGGTAGCTAATGCTACTTAGGAAAGTCGCAAAGATTGACAAACCGCACAGCCAGCCCGGTAATGATCGACCGCCGGAAGTGAATTGCTCGCTCGATTGGTTGCGTCTGCCAAAAAGTAGCCCCAGCCAAACCACGCCCAGGAAGTAGATGACCAACACGATCCAGTCCAATGTCTCAAAACGTGCCTGCATGCTGCTGGATCTCCGGAGTGCGAACCGCCAATCGCTAGGATGCCAATGGCTCGCCGATTAGTCCCCGCAAGATCTTCGCTACTTGGGCTCGTTGCGGTGCCAGAAAAGGACGAAAAGGATCGGACGGTAAATCGCTACAAATCCCCAGTAGTGATAAGGCGCACTTGGTCGCCTTGATATGCCGCGATG
>SLFV01000566.1 GCA_007124075.1 Roseimaritima sp. | reverse complement strand
GCTGCGACAGTTGATCTGCTGCGGCAAACTTCCGGCGACTTTTTGGTGATCGGTGCCGGTGGCAAGATGGGGCCTACGTTGGCGCGTTTGCTGCGTCGCGCTGCCGATCTGGCGGATACGGATCAGCCGGCAAAACAACGACGTATCATCGCGGTCAGCCGATTTCGCGATGCGGACGCGCTGCGCTCTTTGACCGCAGCCAAAGTGGAAACCCTGCAAGGTGACTTGTTTGATCGTGGGTTCGTCGATTCGCTGCCGGAGTGCCCGAATGTGATCTACATGGTGGGGCAGAAGTTCGGTACCTCAAACGATGCGTCACCCACCTGGGCGGTCAATGCCTTCTTGCCCGGCGTGATTTGTCAGCGTTTTCCCCGTAGCCGTTTTGTAACCTTCTCAACCGGCAATGTTTATCCCCTGGTACCCATCCAAAGCGGTGGTTCGGTAGAAAGTGATCCATTACTGCCCGTTGGGGAGTATGCGATGACAGCGGTTGCGAGAGAGCGGATCTTTTCACACTTCAGCCAACAACTGGAGATCCCTATGGTCATCCTGCGACTTAACTACGCGGTTGAATTGCGTTACGGTGTCCTGCTTGATCTGGCCCAGAAAATCAATCTTCAGCAACCGATTTCATTGGCGATGGGATATCTCAATTGCATCTGGCAAGGCGACGCCAACGACATGGCTGTCCGCAGCCTAGCTTATGCCGAATCACCCGCGCGTGTACTGAACCTTACGGGACCCGGTACCTTGTCCTGTCGGGAAATTTGTTGTCGGCTTGCCGAACGGCTGGGAAAGCAGGTTGACTTTGTGGACCAAGAGGCTGAAACCGCACTTTTAAATAATGCCCAGCAAACACATCGCTTGCTGGGGGCACCCGCGGTGTCATTGGAACAGACTTTGGACTGGACTGCGGATTGGGTAGCGCGAGGTCAGCCGACCTGGCAACGTCCGACACACTTCGAGGTTCGTGATGGACAGTTCTGAAACCACGCTTGCCGACCTTCCCGAATCCACCCGCGTCGCGGTGCGACTGCGTGCAGGAGGCGTGTTGCCAGCACATCCGTTGGCGCTGACGGAACGTCGTTGCTTGGATGAACGCTACCAACGGGGACTGAGCCGGTATTACCTTGACAGCGGTGCCATTGGTTTAGCCGTTGGCGTTCACACTACCCAATTTGAAATCCGACAACACGGCCTGCACCGCGATGTGCTGACGCTTGCCAAAGAAGAATTGGACCAGTTTGCCGATCGCCATCCAGACAAACCTCCGGTGCGTGTGGCAGGTATCTGCGGGGCAACGCAACAGGCGGTGGCCGAAGCGTTGGTGGCCCGCGAACTGGGCTATCATTATGGTTTGCTGAACTTGGGGGCACTTTCCACCGCGACACCCCAAGAATTGTTGGTGCATTGTCGTGCCGTAGCGGAGGCCATCGATCTGTTTGGTTTCTACCTGCAGCCAGCAGTAGGAGGAATCGAATTGCCGTATTCTTTCTGGGCTTCGTTTTGCGAGATCGATGCGGTTGCTGCAATCAAAATCGCGGCATTTGATCGCTATCGAACACTGGACGTGATCCGCGCCGTGGTTGATAGTGGCCGAGACGACATTGCCTTGTATACGGGCAACGACGACAACATCATTCACGATCTGGTAACGACGTATCGGCTTCACGGAAACGACTCCCAGCACGCGGTGCGGTTTTGCGGTGGTTTACTGGGACAATGGGCGGTGTGGACCTCCAAAGCCGTCCAGTTGGATGCTCGCTGCCGTTTGCAAGCGTTGGACGATTCGATCCCGAGAGACTTGCTGGGCCTGGGAGCCCAGTTGACCGACGCCAACTCTGCAATTTTTGACGTGGCCAACCAATTCCGTGGCTGCATTGCGGGTATTCATGAGATCCTTTGGCGACAAGGGTTGCTTCGAGGCACCTGGTGTTTGGACCCGCAAGCCTCGCTCAGCCCGGGCCAAGCCGCTCAGATCGATCGCGTGCTGGCAGCTTACCCTCATCTGACCGATGATCCCTATGTTACTCAGAACCGCGAAAACTGGCTCAGCGGATAAGGCCAGCCGCAAATAGAAATCTGCCAACTCTGTCTTTTTCTTCCTCGACTCCAGGGAAATGCGTGCGCTGTAGGCTCCGAATCCTTAACGTGCTCGCCAGCGATGTCTCATGGAAAGTGCGACAAACGGCGGCCTTCTTCTCGGTCTGCTGTTCCTTCTTCCCGCTGCCTGGACTCTCGAGTGCTGGGGAAGCCCAGACGCATTGGAAGTCTGCCGTGGATGCTCATGTGCAACCCTATTTGGAAGAACAACTTGTGGTCGGCCTGACGATAGGGATCATTCAGGGTGACGTGCGCAGCGTCCACAGTTATGGCGTCGCTGACACGACGACGGGCGAACCACCCAACAGCCAAACGGGATACGAAATCGGATCGATTACCAAAGTTTTCACCGGTCTGCTGCTGGCAGACTTGGTCAGCTCTGGGCAGCTACGATTAGATCAGGGCATGGTCTCGCTGCTTTCGCGGGAATCACCGGCCCCAGGTGAGTCGATCAAGGCCATCACGTTGCGGCATCTAGCGACCCACAGTTCGGGGTTACCGCGAATGCCAACAAATTTTCGACCTGCCGATGTGCAGGATCCCTATGCCGATTACGATCGCGATCGATTGTACGCATTCCTGGCGACGCACCACCGTGAGCACCCGGTCGAAACCCACTGGGAGTACTCCAACCTTGCCTCCGGTTTGCTGGGACAATTAATGGCGGATCAGCAAGGCCAGGATTTTTCATCGCTGCTGCTCCAGCGAATTTGTCATCCGCTTTCCATGCTAGATACCGAGATCGCGACGCCCGGCAGCAAACCAAAACGGTTGGCCACAGGACACCGTTCCGATTTGCAGCCCGCCCATCCGTGGCATTTCACCGCACTTGCTGGTGCTGGCGCGATTCGCAGCAATATGCGGGACATGATGAATTTTGCCCAGTTTCAGTTAACCCTTCATCAGCCAGACCAGGAATCCGACCTGACCGAACAAGGCGCTATCGCCCTCCGCAAGGCGGCTCGTTTGGCATGGCAAATCCACCGTCCGGCTGCAGCGCCTGATCAGTTTGCCATGGGGTTAGGTTGGTTGGTTGCAAGAGATGGGCAGACGCGATTTCATAATGGGCAGACCGGTGGCTTTCATTCGGCGATTTTTATCAATCAGCCATTACAGCAGGCGCTGATCTTGCTTTCCAATACTGCAACTGAGCAGATAGATCGGTTGGCGGAGGACCTATTTAAAGTCGTCGCGGGCAGGCAAGTCGCCCCAAGGAAATTCGAACGGTAAACGGAAGTTCGCGGGCCGTAATAAGACGATACAAACGTCATCACCAACGGAGACCGGGAGCAAGTCTGGGCGTTGGACGGAACGGTCGGCGATTGCGACAACCTCAGAAAACCCCGCTTTACCGCTCAGCCGAATTGTTCCCACCATCGTTTTGCCTGTTCACGATCCCAGGGGTATCTTGAGGATAATGGAATCAACGCGGCTTGTAATTCATCGGCTGACTGCGGTCGATCTGCGGGATCCTTTTCCATGCAACATTGGATCAGTTCGGCCAAAGCTTTCAGCTCCGGCTGATTCAAACGTTCGTCCAGTGGTTCGGGATGCCAACTCAGAATCAGTTCAAACATTCCCGACGGGTCGATCTCGGAAAATGGTTCAACCCCAGCCAGCATGAAGTACGCAACCGCCCCTAGGCTGTAAAGGTCGGACCGCGGATTCAAGACAGCCGGGTTGCGAAATCGTTCGGGTGCCATGAACATCGGGGTGCCTGCCCAGATCCTTTCGCGGGTCATGAACACGTCACCATCAGGCTGCATCGGCTTGGCCAAGCCAAAGTCAAACAGCACTGCCCAATCTTTTCTGGAACAATGAAACGAAATCATAATGTTGCGAGGTTTAACATCTCGATGGACCAGCCCTAGACCGTGCGCTTCGGCCAACGAATCGCAAAGCTGAATGAGAAAATGGACGACCCTTCCCGGTGGTTGCGGACCGCTTCGCTGAATCGCATGATGCAACGTGATGCCGCTCAGCAATTCCATCGCACAATAGGCCATCATCTGATCCGTCCAGCCATAATCGAACACCGATACGGAGTGCGGACTGCACAAACTAGCCGCCTGTTGCACCTCGCGATCAAACCGCAGCATCATCTCATCTGACAACTGATCGGGGCGAATGACCTTCAATGCGGCTTGGCGTTTCAGCCATTGATGCTTCGCGCGGTAAACAACCCCCATTCCGCCGCTACCTAGTTGCTCCAAGATTTCGTATTGTCCAAAGGATGTTGATTCCACGGAGGTCCGGCTACGCAAAAAGCAAGATAGCATTTGCCCACAGGCTACCGCAGTCACCAACGCCACGCCACTGACAAAAAATAAGGTCCAACGCAAAAGACGCAGCGGTGCGAAAGCGATTTCGCTCGGGAATTCGCTGATAATCCCCAAGTCCAACTCGGGAATCCACTGCCATGCACCGATCACTTCCACACCCCGGTAGTCGCGGTAAGGAACACTACTGTGGCCGTTTTCATACTGCACTAAATGACTGGCTGCAATCGTAAGCGGAAGGACCTGAAACTGCGTACGTGATAGTTGGTTCCCTGGCAACGGGCCCCCCGGAGATCCGACGCGGAGGTGCGTTGCCGCAGTCGTTGCATCCGCAGGGATTATGCCCGCCTGTCGCAGAAGCGGAGCATGCCGGACACTGCTTCTTAGCACACCTTGGGAGTCAACAGCGTAAGTTTCACCTGCTACTGACAAACAAGATTCATGCAATATCTGATTGAACTGATCAAAAAACTCCGACTTGCGGATCAACATCACCGCCATCGTATCGCCCTGCTTGTCCAGCACCGGGGTCAGCAACCACATCACCGGTTCCAGCGTTTCCGGCTGGAACCCCTCAGTTGTATCCAACAGCCGGTCGGGGTGATGGATAACGGTTTGCCCGGCGAGCGCGCGTCCTAACTCGAAGCTACCTTGCGTGGTAACGGGGTAGCCGATGTCACCCCCGTCGGCCTGCCAACTGGCCAGGGTGGTGCCGGCTCGATCCCAAAAAACGTACCGAAGGTCATCCCCGCCCAACGCCGTCATCACGTTGTCAATGGTTTGCCGCGCAGGGTTGGCCAGCAATAACTCTCGGCGTTGCTTCCCTTGATTGGCGTCAT
>SLFV01000183.1 GCA_007124075.1 Roseimaritima sp. | reverse complement strand
AGTGGGCCCCAGAGGCAATCATCTCCTCGGTCAAGGGACGACTGGCTGCAAAGTGAAAGTAGGTAAATAACGTTTGCCCACGTTGGATCGACTCCCATTCATCGGGCTGAGGCTCCTTGACCTTCACGATTAGGTCAGCATGTTCGTAACATTCGCGACCGGAGGAAACGATCTCCGCTCCTGCCTGTAGGTACGCATGATCGGGAAGGCCAGAACCCAGCCCCGCGCCCGCTTGGACCAAGATCCGATGACCTCGATGCGTCAGTTCTTCAACGCCAACGGGCAGCATTGCGATCCGATACTCATCTGACTTTACCTCCGCTGGTACCCCAATAATCACGGCTGATTTCCTTGGTTCGGACAACTTCGCAACATGGCGTTGGCAACATGACGTCTGATAGGCGAGCAGCCGATGATGGTTTACCGCTCCTTTATCCATCCTCTGCTCTCTCTCTCCCGACGATTGCTGCGGCGCAGGGCCGGGAGAGCGAATAATAAAATCTACCGCTCGCCATCGTCCAAATTGTACCGGGAACTGGGGCTGAAATGTGACCACCACGATCGTCATCTTGGATCGTGACGCCGGGGCCCGAAGTGCGGGAGCTTGGCAAGCCGCAGGGCAAAGGGGATCGCCAGCACGGACGGACATTGCGGCACGCTGTCTGCCGACCGATCCAAAAGGTGTTACAATTCGGCTTGAACATATGGATTGTTTGGGAACAACTACTTTTCATCTCCCCGAGGACGCTTCAGACATGGCTACGACCTTCGAACCATCCAGCAAAAATATCTCCGTCCAGCACACCGATTGCTTCATCGACGGCCAATGGTTGCCCGCGCAAAGCGGCAAGACGTTTGCGACAATCAATCCGGCAACCGAAGAAGTCATCGCGCAGGTTGCCGAGGGGGACGCCGCTGACATTGACTTGGCGGCCCAAGCCGCACGCCGTGCCTTCGATACAGGACCTTGGCGGACGATGGATGCACGGGACCGTGGACGATTGCTGTATCAATTGGCCGACCGCATCGAATCGGAGATTGACGATTTGGCAGCTTTGGAAACGCTTGATAACGGCAAACCTATCAGCGAAAGTCGAACCGGGGATTTGCCGTTTGTCATCGACGTGTTGCGCTACTACGCGGGGTACGCCGACAAAATTCATGGCAGCACCATCCCCATCCGGGGACGTAATTTTTGTTACACGCGTCGCGAACCTGTGGGGGTTGCGGGCCAGATCATCCCGTGGAATTTCCCGATGCTGATGACGGCATGGAAGTGGGGGCCGGCCCTGGCTGCCGGTTGCACGATCGTAATGAAGCCCGCCGAACAAACTCCGCTGACTTGCTTACGGATGGCACAATTGGCGCACGAAGTCGGTTTTCCGCCAGGAGTCATTAATGTTGTACCGGGCTTCGGTCCCACGGCTGGGGCCGCTGTGGTCAAACATCCATCGATTGATAAAGTGGCCTTTACCGGTGAACACATCACCGCCCAGACGATCACGCGCGATTCTGCAGCGACACTAAAACGATTGACTTTCGAACTCGGAGGCAAAAGCCCCAACGTGGTGTTCGCCGATGCCGATCTGGATGCCGCTGCTCGCGGCGCATACGTTGGTTTATATCTGAATCAAGGCCAATGCTGCTGCGCGGGAAGCCGCTTGTTTGTTGAAGAATCGATCCATGACCGGTTCGTAGAAAAGCTGCGGGAACTGACCGAAAACCGTCGCGTTGGGGATCCGTTCGCTCTGGACACCGAGCAAGGTCCGCAGGTGGACCAAAAACAGTTTGATAAAATCATGTCCTACATCGATCAGGGCAAGGCCGCCGGGGCGACCTGCGTAACCGGTGGCGAACGTGTCGGCGATTGTGGTTATTTCATCCAGCCGACGATCTTTGACAATGTTACCGATGACATGCCAATCGCGACCGATGAAATCTTTGGGCCTGTCTTAAGCGTGTTGACCTTTTCCGATGCCCAACAGATGATTGAGCGAGCCAACAACACATTTTACGGCTTGGCTGCCGCCGTCTGGACCAGAGATATTAGCCGCGCCCATGATTTTGCCGCCCGTGTGCGAGCGGGGACCGTTTGGGTCAACTGCTACGACATGTTCGACGCGGCAGCGCCGTTTGGTGGGTTTAAGATGAGTGGTTACGGTCGCGAACTGGGCGAGGAGGGGTTGAAGGCTTACACCGAGTCAAAAACTGTCACGATCGCGTTGTAAGCCGCGCGGCACAATAGGGTTCCGCCCGTTATTGATTTCGCGTTGCCAAGTCCCACTTTTTTCGATGGCTTATAACCAGCAAACGCAAGCCGCTTTTGAATGGATGACCGCACTGCCATGGGTGCTGTTTGTGTTGGTCGTTGCGCCATTGTTGGTCGCGGCTGTCGGGTTTCGATGCTTTCCCACCCTACGTTGGTTTTACTTGCTGGGCCTCGCATTGGGCATCAGCCTGGTTGTGCTGATTGACGCGCAGTGGCTGCTGATCCTGGCAATCTGCGATGCCTTGATTGCCACCGTCGGACTGCTGGACCTGTTGTTTCTTGTTACGGCGACCCGGCAAGGCTTGACGGCTCGCCGAGAAATGGTTCGCACCGCGTCGCTGGGAAAACCGCTGGTCTACGCGATCACCCTGGAGAATAACTCTGGCGCGATGGTGCGGGGGGCGGCGCGTGACGATGTGCGGGAACACCTGCATGCCGAACCGCTGGAACATCCGCTGCAGTTGCCCAATCGATCGCGGGTCACCTTTCAGCGACGCCTGACCCCTCAACGACGCGGGCCGTTCGAATTGCGGTACGCGTATCTACGAGTCAGCAGTCCGTTGGGATTGTGGCAACGAACCCTCCGTTTGCCAGCGAACGACCGTTTGAACGTTTATCCCGACATGCAGCAATTATCGGAATATGCTCTGCTGGCGCGGACCAATCGCTTAAGCCTGATCGGCGTGCGACAAACCCGAAGGATTGGGCAAGATAGCGATTTCGAGCGTTTGCGTGACTACAGCCGCGATGATAATTACCGCCACATCGACTGGCGCAGTACCGCCCGGCGACGCAAGTTGACCGTAAAGCAATTTCAGAGCGACCAAAGCCAACGCTTAATTTTCATGCTCGATTGCGGGCGAATGATGACCAACGAACGCGATGGCTTTTCGTTGCTGGACCATGCGCTTAATGCCACGCTGATGCTGGCCTACGTCGCGCTACAGCAAGGCGACGATGTGGGGATGCTCTGTTTTTCCGATCGCATCCATCGGTATATCCCGCCGCGGGGCGGCAAGCAACAAATGAATCGGTTGCTGCAAGCCAGTTTTGATCAATTTCCGAAGCTGGTTGAATCGAGGTACGACGAAGCGTTCCTGTATCTTTCCAATCACTGCAAGCGGCGTTCCTTGGTGGTCCTGGCCACCAATGTCATTGACGAAGTGAACGCCAACCAAATCGTCGACTACCTGGGCAACATTAGCGGCCGCCATCTTCCTCTCGGAGTGCTGCTGAGAGACCGACAGATGTTCAATGCTGCGGATAACCCTGCAGGGGATGACCTGCAGTTGTACCGGGCAGCGGCTGCGGCGGAAATCCTTTGCTGGCGCAATCAAGTGATCAGCGATTTATCGCATCAAGGTGTGCTGGTTGTCGACACTTATCCCGAAGAGTTAACCGCACCATTGGTCAATCAGTATCTGGCAATCAAGGCCCAACATCGACTGTAGGGGGCGACTTGGAAATCGACTGACCAACAAAACGTCCACGGTACAGCGGAGTGTCCAACCAAATGGTCGGCCGATATTCGATAATCCAGCCGATTCAAATGACTCGGGTACCGCGACAAACGCCGCGGAAAGATGTTATCGATCGCCAATCAATCGGTAAGCTCAAATTCTTCCTCCACCGGCGAATCCCCTACAGAAAGGGTTAACCCGGAGTTTTGAGTACTGTATTTGAAAGGTATGAGGTGGGAGGCATCGTTATCCGGAGCGACGTTGGGATCGTAATCCTCCGATTCAACATCCGCAACAGGAGCTTCATTGCCGTCCATAGAAACTTTGGAAACCATCACAACATGGTCGCCCTTTACAGCCCCGTCGCCGGGTGTATAGGTTTGCATTTTTGCTACACCGTCCGAGCCTGTCTTGCCCACGGCAACGATCGGCTTTCCGTAATCACTGGCGTTCACCATGGTCACGCTGGCGCCCTCTAACGGCTGGCCCTGGTGAACAAACTTTAAGGCAACTGGGACGGTGGGGAATTCGCCTACCTCTCCACGGCATCCGGCAAATGTGGGGGTGACCAGCAGGCAGAAAACGGTAATGAAACGGTTCATGTATTTCTTTCGTATCGTGCTTTTTGGGGGGGCGAGTATTGGTCGCGACTTTCTTCTGGAGATACAAGACTTTGTGCCGTGCCAAAGATTAATCGCGTGCACATTTTTGCAGACCTAACCAAGCGTAAGGGCCTGTTGAGAAAGGGGCTGACCCTGGACTGTCAAAACTTTTGGTTGTGGCGATTTTCGTTTGCGCAACTTTGATTCCTTCGATGGGCGAGACGTTCGTTCCTCTCCCACGATGACCATCCCTCCAGGCCTGGCGATTCGTTGGTGAAGCGTGATCGCAAAGGATGGTTCGATTAGCCGCGAAACGGCGGCAGGATGTAGCCATGGGCGAAAGCCCATGGTTGGGTAAACGCAATGGTGTGAGGAGTCCCGAAGGGACGACACGAAACGCGGTCCGGCGGCATGTCGCCCCTTCGGGGCTGGCGGTCGCCGGTGTTGATTCGTTCCACGGGCTTGCGCCCGTGGCTACAACATTTCGTCCCTTCGGGACTGGCGATCCGTCCGACGAACGGCACAAAAGCAGTCTCATGTTTTCCCGTGTCAACCCCAAAGTTGTGAAAGGCCAGGCTAACCCTGGCCGACCTCCGATTTTCTCGTGTTACAGCGAGAGTTCCACAGGGTTAGTTCCCTTCTTCAACAGGCTGATAAGCCATGTGCTCATCGCAACGACTGGTCCGCAGGCAGAAGAAGCAACCCTTGTAAAGTAACCGCCTTCGTGATAAAATTCGTCGTAACATTTATGATAACGGACACTTTCCTGTCATAAAAGGGTGGTGTCGGCAAAAACAGGTTGAAACACGTTGGTGCCTCTTGGTACCCGACGATTTCACAAGTGTCATCATTGGTTACGATTATTTCCTTGGACCTGGTTCGTGGTCCTTTGTTCT
>SLFV01000044.1 GCA_007124075.1 Roseimaritima sp. | reverse complement strand
CTTTGAAACACGGGTTACCGAATATCAATCCGCTGGCAGCTTAAGCTGGGATTGATCGATACTGCCTGTTGCGGTGGTTGTGAATCCCCACCGTGAAAAGTTCGGCAGCCGGATTTGGGCAATCCGCTGCCGCGCTTTCTTTTGCTTGCGCGGCGCGTGATCACAACGCGAGTTTGCGCGGCCTAAGAATCTCTTGGCGGATTTGTTATTTCTGAGCGGTTTCTTGGTCCCCGTCCATGATGCTCGCAAGCTCTCGCATTGCCAGTTGACGTAACTTCGGTGGCAGCAGCGGTAAAGCGGCTTGATATTTCTGAATACTTTGGTGCCGATGACCAAGTTGATACAGGCTTCTTCCCTGCCGGACGAATGATTTACCAAGTTCCGTGTTCAGCGTCTGGTTGGCCTGCGGGGCGTCTTCCGCGAATTGCACTGGGGCAGCAATAGTTGGACCAACACGACCGGGCCCGCGACGCGGTACCGTTTTACGCCGCACGAACGCTTCGGGCGACCTGCCCAGCAACTGCCGGTCGATTTCTGCGTGGTCAATAATCGTCACATTCGCGGACAAACCGCTTGCGCGGTACTGGCTGCCGGTGGCGCGCGCAGCAGGCGCTAGGCCGCCTGCTCGTGCCGATCCGGTCGCGGACGCGCGATTACCACCCAGCCTGGCGGATCCTAAATCAGGCACCATCATCCCTCCTCCCATGCGAAATTGCTGTGCCGAGGGCAAAACAACCACCTGACCGGCAGCGGAGTTAGCGAACAGAGGAATTGCAAACAGAAAAATCGCTGGCCCTACCGAGGTTAGGTGACGTTTTCTATGCAAGTTAATTCCCTCTCCTCCCTAGCCCTTGGCCCGTCGCGAAGCAGGCAGCGGGAAGATTCGCAGCAGGGCGACGCGACAGGAACGCCGAAGTGCTTTCCAGAGACTTCCCGGCAACTTCCTCCCAACAGGATATCAGAACTGATCCGCTTTATTTTTTACTTACGAAACATCGGTCTGTTTGCGGCTTGCAATTCGCCGTGCAAGACTGCCAGCCGCGACAAAGACAACCAGGCTAACCCATTGTGAAATAGTCAGCCCCGTGCCGAATTGCCCGGGTTCGTCACTTCGCAGCATTTCCAGCCCAAATCGAATGACCGCGTAACTCATGAAACCGATTGCCACCAACATTCCCTCGTACCGCATGCTCCAGCGGCTCAACCCCAGCAGCAGGCAGCACAGCAGCAGCCCCGCGCCGCTGGCGATCAGTTGTGAAGGCCACGCGGGCAACGAAACGGCTGGCAATTGGTCCGCCGTCCAGGTCAGCGTCCGGTCGCCAACGTCCACGCGTAACCCGACCGGACGAACATCCTCTTCCGCAACCGTCTGGCCGATTTCCAGCACCGAAGGATAGATCGGTGCGATCCGCGACACGAACTCGTCGGGTTTCACACCTGCCTCCTCGGCCAAACTTCCGCTGGCGACTCGCTGAATCCGTGCTGGCAGCGACAACTGCTCGGACTTCGACACCGCGAATTCAATTCCGACCAGCATCCCATTGTTTAATTGCTGAGCATACAGCGGACTGCCAGCGGGAAAATGCAGGGCGTACCAATCGGGTTGGCAGACCCCGCCGTAACAACAACCGTTTAACAAACAGCCGATTCGCCCGAAAAAGATTCCCAGGAACAGGCAGGGAATAATCACATCGCCAAGCCGTAAAGCGGGGACGTTGTGGCGCCGGCAGAAAAGAAATGCCCCCAACGCTCCGCCGATAATCGAACCGTAAACAACCAAACCTCCGCGGGTAAAATCCAAAACGTTGCCCAGGGTGGCGCGGAGATCACCGACAAAAAACTGATCGCGGTACTCAATGACATAAAACAACCGCGCCCCCAAAACGCCGCAGATTAGCAGCCAGGGGGCCAAGCCGAAGATAATGTCGCTTGAAAGGCCTCTGCGAGGCGCACGGTAGACAGCCAAACCGATCGCCGATACGACACCCAGCAAAACCATTACCCCGTAGCCGCGAATGGCGATTCCGATCGGCTGGCCAGGTTGATCCGGCTGGGTTTGCACGCCACGCAATTCGACCTGCGGTAACACCACCACCACCACGAACCCAAGCAGCAACCAAAACGGTCCGCTTTGCTTCAGTTCCGCAGAAACCGAACCGCCACGCCGATAAGCTAACGATAAATGCCCCCCAAGACCGATGCATAATAGCAGCAAGACCCACCCGAAACCAAAGAGCGGAACACCTGCGAACTCGTGGGGGATATAGAACAGTGTCCGCAGCAAACGAAAGATCCGACCCTGGCAGAGTGATTCGACGGGTTATCCGACTGTTACGTCCGCGTGTCAGGGTCGCGGAACTTCGTTGAAGCTCCCCCCAACCGGATCCGTATCAGAACCCGCTCAGGGATGCCCTATCTTTTGATCGTAACAGACCATTATGAAAGAAAAAGGCGACGCCGGGATTCGAACCCGGGATGTCGGATTTGCAATCCGATGCCTTAGCCGCTTGGCCACGTCGCCCTTTATTCCGCAGGTTAGGGCAAAAAAGCGGATTAGTCAAGCTCTAACGATGAGCCTGATCGTCCCTTGAATACTACTGATCTATCGGTACCCTCGCTGACGTACTTGAGCGACAAGCAGCGATTTTTACAGGCTGGACCGTTAACCCAACTTGCTAGCACGACGGTGGTCGATCAGTCCCCATCTGGACGAAATTCGAATCAGAACACAGGCTATGTGAGCGACACGGGATCAACCACGGTCCATTTTGCCTGCCTCTTCTCCCGGCCCCGCACCGCGGGAATCGCAGGGAGCATTCCTGAGAGAGCGGGGAAACGAAATTCGTCAATGATTGTTCCCGCGTCGCTAAGGATTGAAGCAGTGAAAGCTCATGACAATTCGTTCGCAAACAAAACCAACACGAATACGAGACTGAGATGGCTTTGGGGACAGCATTCCGCGCGTTTTTTGCGGCATTATTTGATCGGGAAATGGCAAGTCGTTTGCGGGAGGTATTAAACGAAACCTCAAAACCGTCTGCCTTGCCGGAACCAACCCTCACGACGCCCACAACGACAACCACCCCAGCGGCGACTGTCGCCACGTCACCTGCTTCGTCAAACGAAGCAGGTCGTAGCGAGGCGGTTGCACTGTTGGCGGTGTTGCAGCGTGAGGCTCGATTTGTCGATCTGTTGCAGGAAAATCTAGATGCGTATGCTGATGCTCAAGTGGGCGCGGCCGCACGTCCTTGTTTGCAACAATGCAGAACGACCATCGAGCGTTTACTGGCATTGCGACCCCTTGTCGACGCCCAGGAGGGTTCGCCGATCCAGGTCCCTGAAAACGCCTCGGCCGCCGCATACCAATGGATCGGCGAAGGCAGCGGCACCAACGGTCAGTTGGTCCACCATGGCTGGAAAGCGACCTGTTTGGAACTTCCCGCTTGGACCGGTTTAGAACAGGACCGCTGGGTGATCGCAGCCGCGCAGGTTAAACGCTAAGGGGACGATAGGATGCAGCCACAGTTTGCCGTTGGAATTGACTTGGGGACCACCAACTGCGTGGTCGCCTTCGTACCGCTGGACGACAAGGAGGGCGTGCCGCAAATCCTGCCGATTCCGCAAATCGTTCAGGTGGGGCAGGTTGAATCGTCCACGTCGCTGCCATCGTTTTTGTACCTCCCGCGGGACGGAGAAGTCGCCGCACTGCAATCTCCACTGGGGCTTGATCCGACAACCGGAGTTGCGGGGCGGTATGCGCGCAGCCAAGCCGCCGACAATCCTCAGCGTGTCGTAGTCGCTGCAAAAAGCTGGCTTTGTCACAGCCGCCAGGGTCGCAACGACGACATTTTGCCGTGGCAGGCTTCCGCCGAAGTCAACAAGGTTTCCGCGTTTGATTGTACGACCCGTTTTCTGCAACACTTGGTCGCCGCCTGGCAAGCCGCTTACCCTGACGCTCCGTTGGCTCACCAACAGGTCGTATTGACGGTCCCTGCTTCGTTTGATCCGGCGGCTCGGGAATTGACCCGCAAAGCGGCTTTGCTGGCCGGTCTTCCCACCGATTTTGTCTTGTTGGAAGAACCGCAAGCAGCGGTCTACCACTGGTTGGTGCAACAAGGCAGTGCTTGGCGTCGCACCTTAGCGGCTGACGACACGATTTTGGTTGTTGACGTCGGTGGCGGAACAACCGACCTGACGTTGGTGCAGGTCGCCCAGCAGGATGGCGAATTGGTTCTCCAACGGGTTGCGGTCGGAAATCACCTGCTGGTTGGTGGTGACAATATGGACCTAACATTGGCGCATGTTGCCGCACAGCAGTTGGATGCGGAAGGCCATTCGTTGGACCCTTGGCAAAGTGTCTCGCTGTGGCACGCGTGTCGCGAGACGAAAGAGAAATTGTTGGATGCCGGGGGGCCGCCGGAGCATTCGATCGCGGTCCTGGGCCGAGGCAGTTCGCTGATTGGCGGAACGGTCACGACATCGATTTCTCGCGAAGTGGCCTCCACGATTTTGGTGGACGGTTTTTTTCCAACGTGCAACCTGACCGATCGGCCGCAGCGGAACGTCGCCAGTGGATTCCAGGATATTGGCCTGCCCTACGAATCCGATCCAGCGATTACCAAACAGATTGCCGCCTTTATCTCCGACCATCAAAGCAGCGACAACCTGCCGACGCATCTGCTGGTCAATGGCGGTGTGTTTCGCAGCCGTGTCATTTGTCAACGGTTGCTGGATGTATTGCGTTCCTGGTGCGGCGATCAGCTATGCCAGCTCCAGTGCGACCAGTTGGACAGCGCGGTCGCACTGGGCGCTGCGCATTACGGGTGGACGAAACAGCGTGGTGGCGTGCGCATCCGTGGAGGCACGGCGCGCTCGTATTACATTGGGATCGAAACTGCGGGTTTGGCGATTCCCGGAATGCCGCGTCCGTTGCGTGCGTTGTGTGTCGCCTCCCAGGGAATGGAGGAAGGGACAGCGGTCGATGTCCCCAGCGATCCCGTGGGCATCGTGGTCGGGACGACGGCGCGATTTCGGTTTTTCTCGTCAACGCTGCGTGCGGATGACCAGGTTGGCACACAACTGGCACGCTGGGGCGAAGAGGAACTGCGGGAAAGCGAACCGATCGAACTGCTGCTTGGCAGCGAATCGGCGACAGACGAACCGTTCGTCCCGGTCCAGTTTCACAGCAGGGTCACCGAACTGGGGATGTTTGAATTGTGGTGCCACGCGACCCGTGGCGACGAAAAGTGGAAGCTGGAATTCAACG
>SLFV01000473.1 GCA_007124075.1 Roseimaritima sp. | reverse complement strand
GGCGGCGCCGGGGTTCCTCCCGGCCCACAGCCGGTCGCGGAAATAATCGGAACCAGAAGCACACAGCAGGCCGAAACAAAACGTAAACGCAACAGTATTTGTCGCATACGAACCTCCATCCAGTCGGAAAACAAAACACCTGACCAACGACATGACGCAACAAACAAAAACGCAAAGTTAATTTGCAAACGAACGAATCATTCAATTAGTTATCGACCTGGACCGCAACGCCATCTTTCGTTCCACCCAGGAAACGCCAGGTGTTCCAGTCAATGGTTTCGGAGAAAAATCTGACAGATCCATCGCCCATTGCAGACTGAACACCGCCCGGGTGCAAACTGCGCGATGCAAACAGAACTCTTTCCGTATTCGCACCACAGCTTGGAAGGCGCGAATTCGGAGTCATTAAGCTGGTAAAAGTCATCTCCCAAGCAAAATACCCACGAAACCAAGAGTTTCCCGTTGCACGCTCGGTAGCTCCACTCAAATAGTTGGTTGCGTTACAGCCGTTATCATCTTGTGTGACTAGGTCGGGAGAGTTCTCATAGTCACTGTTTGTATTGATGCTTGGATGGCCAATCAATATTTCACTAACCAAAAGCGTGTTGGAAGTCCCGTCTAAAAAATCACGAAAACCAACATTCCCACGCCCCGACCTATCGGTGCAGCTAGGCATAAGCGCCATCGCCCATCCGCGAACCAAGCCAAGATTCGTCGACTCCCGTAAGCGAGTGTCGTGGCCAACGCACGCAGCGTAGTTATTGGTTCCGTAGACACCGTTGGGATTCGGTCCCGTGCGACGCACGCCGCCTGGATCAACCCAAACAAGATTGCCTTTGCCTGGATCGCTGGGGCAACGGTATGCGGGAAGCTCAATATCACGCACGGCGGCATTGACTCCTCCCCATCCTGGATAAATCCGAAAATCAATTTGATCAAAAATGGGACTTTGCTCCATTTGCGGAAGAATCCTGGCTTGCCAGCCAATGTTGCTAGTTACCCAGGAGTCTGCACCGCAATTGCGATCTCGGACACGCGCGGGGGGAAGTGCATTGTGGATATCGTGGTAGTTGTGCAGGGCCAAGCCGATTTGCTTCAGATTATTGGAGCAGCTCATCCTGCGTGCCGCTTCGCGGGCCGCTTGAACAGCCGGCAGCAGCAACCCCACCAAAACCCCGATAATCGCGATCACCACTAGCAGCTCGACCAATGTGAAACCTGATTTTTGACGATTCACGTGGTCACTACCACGTGGCGTCCGAGGAGAACAAAAAACCATTGCAGAATCTCCGAAGACTGAAGAAAAAGAAATACATACTTGGTTCCGCGTGCCCCCACTCTCTTTGAATCGATCACCAAAAAACCGTTACAAATCAGCCAAAGGGACGGGATGGGTGGGCACGCGCCGCAAGTTGAAGCTATCCGCATCGGCCTACCGTGTCAATACATTAGTTTCTTTCTTTTGGCTTACGTACCGCTCTTAAACGGCGGTTGTCGGAGATCCAGGACACGTTGAGATTTGGTTTCACTACGGGGCAGGAAACCATGGGGGACGCTGTGGACGGGGATTCGTAATCCGGTGCGGACTTTGATTTCTTTCTCCAAGTCCTGCGCCGCTCGCTGTTCCACCTCAACTTCCAATTCGGCTTGATCCATGGTTTGTTGGTTGGTGACGCGGATCCGGTATTCGGCCATTCCGGCGATTGCACGGACGATTGCTTCGATCCCGCTGGGGAACAGATTGACGCCACGAATGACCAGCATGTCGTCATTACGTCCCACAACCCCGCCATCCAAGTGCAGGAAGTTACAGCCCAGGTCGGGCCGGCGCGAGGCCCTGACTAAGTCGCCAGTGCGATAGCGAATGGCTGGCCCTCCCAAGCGGCCCAGTCCGGTTAAGACTAACTCGGCCAATTCCCCCTCGGCTGCGGGCGTGTCGGTTCCAGGTTGCAGCGTTTCGGCAATAAATTCGGGCTCACAAACGTACAGACCGCAACCGTCCCGACTACCAAAGCCCCAGGCTCCCAGTTCGCTGGCACCGGCATGATCGATCACACGTGCCCGCCAAGCATGCTCGATCGCCTCCCGAACCTCGGCAATGGATCCCCCGGGTTCACCCGCAACGATGACCCGCGAAATGCGGCTGCCTGTCAGGTCCAGGCCCTCGATTGCAGCCAGCTCCGCCAGATGCATCACGTAGGTGGGTGTGCCACACAAAATGGTTGCACCGCTATGAAGGATCAGACGCAAGCGAGCCTCGCTACTCATCCCACCGGCGGGAATGACCATCGCACCGCGCGCCAGCAAGGCATCATTGGCCGTCCAAAAGCCGATAAAAGGCCCAAACGAGAAAGCCATCGCGACACGATCGTGCGGTGTGACGTCGGCCGCGTCTAAAACGTACTGCCAACAATCCAGCCACCATTGCCAATCCTGCCGCGTGTCAAGCACCGGTAACGGGCGACCTTTGGTACCGCTGGTTTGATGAAAGCGAACGTAATTGGTCGCGGGCAAGTGATGAATCGCAGCGGGTTTGCCGGGTTGATCCGAAACCAGTTCGTCTTTGGTCAACATTGGCAATTGCTGCAGTTCGTCCACCGAGTCAATCGCTAACTGACTAAGCCCATACTTACGTTGATAAAATTCAGAGTTGGGCAACACCACCGATAGAAGTTCGTTGAAACGCTGCAATTGATACGCACGCAATTGGGGTTCCGACCACTGCCGTCTTTGCTGTCGTTGCTGTGCGGATTCGAGAAATCGCCGCGAAGTCATGAAACGGCCTCGCCGTTGTTTGAATGATCCAGTTCGTAATCTTTGATTTTTTTGTGCAACGTATTGCGGTTGATTCCTAAACGCGTTGCCGCCCGGGTCTGCACGCCATCGCATTCGCGTAAAACTTGCAAAATTACCTCGCGTTCCACGCGATCAACAATGCGGCTATGAACGTCGGTTGCCTCTGCTTCCGCCTCCTTCAGGCCTTGCAAGACGACCGCCTTGGTCAATGCTCCAAGATCGGCGGGCGTTATCGTCTCTGGTTGACCATCATCTGACGCAACCCCGCGTACTCCCGAAACCTCGACTGGCAGCAGATCCACGGTCAACTCATCTCCCTCGGCCATCACGACAGCGCGTTCGATGTAGTTTTGCAGTTCCCGGACATTTCCCGGCCAATGATAATCGCTTAATGCCTCCAGGGCGGCAGGTTCAATATGCGAAACATAGCGATCATTCAGTTCGTTGTAATAATCCAAGAAAAAAGTCACCAATGCGGAAACGTCTTCCCGACGGTCGCGCAGCGGCGGAATTTCAATAGGAACGACGTTCAACCGCCAGTACAAGTCCTCGCGAAACCGTTCGGCACGGACCTCCTCCATCAGATTACGATTACTGGCCGCGATCACGCGCGCGTCGGAGCGAATGGTGGTGGTGTCGCCGACACGCTGAAATTCACCTTCTTGCAGCACCCGCAGCAGCTTGACCTGCAAGGTCAAACTGGTGCTATTTATCTCGTCCAGAAAAATCGTGCCATGGTGGGCCGCCTCGAAACGCCCTTCGCGGTTGGCGATCGCACCGGTGTAGGCCCCGCGAACATGCCCGAACAACTCACTTTCCAGCAAACTTTCACTTAACGCACCACAATTGACTCGCACGAACGGTCCATTGCGCCGATGGCTCAGCCGATGCACCGCTCCGGCGATCAATTCCTTGCCGACGCCGGTTTCGCCGAGTATCAAAACCGACGCCTTGCTGGTGGCAACCCTACGGGTGACACGATAGACCGCCTCCATTGTCGGCGACGCACCGATGATCCCCGGTATCGGAGATCCGGAAGGACCTGCGGAAGAAGCGCCGAAAGTAGGCATGAAAGTTAGTCAGAACACACAGGCGTGGGGAGGAAAAAAACAATTTTCAATCGCCGCCACAGGATAGTGACCGTTCTTCGCAAACCGATTGCGGCCAGCAACACCCGTGGGTGACCGGCTAGTTCGTGGGAGAGTCCATGGACGCGCCCGCAACGCGTTGGTGTACAGTTTACGCAAGTGGTTAGACCGGATAACCCAGCTATTCGGTTTGCTGTTCGCTTGCGGTTCGCACGACCGGGATCCCCTCATTGCGTTCGTCCTGAACCCGAGCTTCCAGGAAATCCAGCAGTTCGCCCAGCGCTCCGGTAACTTCCGGTTCGGTAGCTTGATTGTAGCGATCATATTGTACTGCCACCTGCTTGCGGGAAAGCCGATTACCAAAACGCTCCACGGACCGTTTAAATCCCGTCAACGCCAGTTCCCGATTTCGCATCGAAATGGAGGGCAAGGCAACCAGTTCTGCCAATCGGGCCTGGGACTGCGGTGTTCCCAAGCCAGAAAATAACGTAATGAACTCACTGCCCCCAGTGGTCAATTCTCCCGCGATTGCCCTTTCAACGCCCGCTGACCGTAAGTCATAGAAGCTTAGTTTGGGATCGGTTGCGATTTCAGCCAAGAGGGCTATTGCTTCGTGGGCAAAAACGCTCCGCTCATCCGTCGCTAGTGGCGGAAGCGGTGCCGCTTCTAGAACCGGGCGCAAAACCGACGCCAAATCGGTCGGCTCGGACGTCGGTGTTTGTCGTCGCAGAGGCTGTTCATAGACCTGCGCGGCAAGTGCCGAATCACGACCACCGAAAACGAAAATCGGGAGCGTCGTGCCACGTGGCATTTGACGAATCTGCAAGACCGTGTCTTCCAGATTCCGCTCAGCCGAACCCACGGGCAGCAAGACTAGGTCCACGGAGCGTCGGTCGCCCAGTCGGCGTTGCAGATCGCTCAGTTTGCGAACGCTTTCGCGAGACATGCTGAGCGATTCCAGCATGGCGTTCAAACGTTCGGCTGGGGAGTCCTCCCCGACGGGTGCTGGCTGCAACACGAGGGCGACGGGGTTTTCCTGCCAGCCAAGCATTGGCCCGAAGTAGCGGATGCTGCGATCGGAAAAAACCTGCGAGGCTTCGGCGCGGACAATATCCAACGCGGAGGTAAACCGATCACGCAACTCGATACCTGGATCGCCACGCACCAAAGGGATCGACACATCGGGCTGAAACAACGCAAACCGTAGCGCCGGTTCCAACGCGCGAAATGAACGCAACAGGGCTTCATTCCGGAGATGCTCCACCGATGTTTCCGGTTGTTCCAGGCGGCGTACCGGTGAACGTAGATCGTTGTTTTCCGTACCCGGCTGCGCGGGCCCGACAAAGACGATCGGAATTTCGCTGCCAAGCGAACGCCGCCGGATGCGGTCC
>SLFV01000379.1 GCA_007124075.1 Roseimaritima sp. | reverse complement strand
TCCCACCATCGCCTTCAAAATGATCTCGAAAAGTTTGATTCCCCAATTGCCTGAGTTGTAAAACCAGACCACGATCATCGCGACCACCAACAACGTGACGGAGGCAATGATGGTTCCGGTATCGTTATTGATCGCTGGCACTAGGTTTTGCTTAATTGCAGCGGTGCCCAACGCGAATTGGGGCAAACACCAAACAATATTGGCCGCCATCGTGGCAATCAGCCAACCCCAAGCCAGCGCGGGGCTGACGTGCGTTTTGATCGATTGAAACGGACGCAAACCGGTCGACAGGGTGACGTAGCTGATCGCCGAAAGCATGACCACCCCGAGGATCATCGCTAACGGCTGCAACCACATCAGGTTGTAACCCATGATCACGCCCAGATACAACGCACCAGCCAGCGATCCGCCCCCCAGCGTGATTGCACCTTGCAACCAACCCGGACCAGACAACCGCGTATACAACCCCCACTTCTTTAGCCCACCTGCGGCGTCGGCATCCAACAACATCTGGGCTTCGCGTTCAAGGACTTCGCTGTTCGACATGGGGTTTCAGTAGGTAGGGGTGAGGGAAGAATCGAATGCTGTGGTGGATTCGGTTCACGAACCAGGCGGTGTTCAGCGCAGCCGAAGTGCCTTCCGCATTGCTGCCTCCACGCCTGCTACCGACCGGAGCGCCAAACTGAGCATAGCTTAACCGAACTTTGCCCCATTTGCAGGCATCTAACCGCGACATAATCCGCAATGCAAAAAAATCGCGGCAGGGGATGAAATGCTAAAAGGATTACCGACCCTTTCTCAAGCAATCCAGTCCTTACTTATTTGCCTTGCACAGCATCCAACAGGCTGGCCCCCAGTTGACGTTCACACTGTTGAACGATTCTCGCAATCATCAGATCGGCTTCGTCACCCGTCAGGGTTGCATCGTTTCGCTGCAGGTCAACACTGAGCAGAATGCGTTTATGATTCTCGCCATCTTTGGAGGGATCTCGGTAGGTTTCCCGATACCGCACCGCAACCAATTCGCTGCCCACAGCACTGCGGACACTGTTCTGCAAGTCAGCCCAGCGGACGCTTTCTTGAACAATGAAATTCAGGTCTCGCTGGATCGAGGGATAGGCACTGACAGGACGGAACTGTGGCACCAGGGAACTGTGCTCCAGAAGAACAGCAAGGTCTAATTCAGCCAGGACGACGACTGCGGGCAGTTTGAGTTGCATTCGGATCTGATCATCCAGTTGGCCCACAACGCCAATCACTCGATCTCCCAACCGCAACTGGGCTGCTAGTTCCGTATGCAGTCCCGAAATTTTTTCGGGCACAACAACCGGATGTTGCGCGATCCCAAGTCGCCGCAAGATTGCCTCAACGACCCCTTTGGCAACGTAAAAGTCGCTACCCATGACAAATGCGACACAGTATTGTTCCGACGGCAGCATGCCCGGTTTTTCACCAGGGAGATAAATATGCGCCAGTTCAAACAGATCCGCTTCGGTGTTGGACGCGGCCCAGTTAGCCGCTCGAGACTGAATTAGACTTGGCAACAACGAACGCCGCAGGTGTCGGGCTCCCTCCAGCATCGGGATCTGGGTCTGCAACGCGGGACGTTCGGTCCAGGGGGACACCATTGCATCCAAACGTTCGATGACCACGCTGGGAGTCATGGCTTCACTAATCCCGGCAGCGGTCAGCACATGCCGTAATTGCTCTGCGGCCACGTCAAAACGACGTTTTTCGCTGGCGGCAACGGGGATCGACACGTCTTCAGGGATCTTGTCATAGCCGTAGATCCTCGCGACTTCCTCCACCAAATCGACCTCGCGAGTCAAGTCATGCCGCCAGGAGGGAGGGATCCACGCAACCGCTGTGGCGTCACTAGATTGTTGCTGGCAGCCTAAACCGGTCAAAATCTGTTGCACGGCTGCTTGATCAATCTGGATCCCCAACACTCGTGGCAACTGCGACCACCGCAGTGTCACCGCAGGTTGTCCCGGAACTTCCGGCGAACTGTCCAAACAATCCGCAGCCAGTTTGCCCCCGGCACACTGAAGGATCAATTCACAACAGCGTCGACTGGCCCAGTCAACACCTGCCGGATCGACTCGACGTTCAAAACGATACGACGACGGACTGTGCAACTTCAGTTTCCGAGCCGTCCGGCGGACGGACAGCGGTGAAAAAATGGCGGCTTCGATCAAAACGTCACGCGTCTGGGCATCCACCTCCGTGGAACGGCCACCCATCACCCCCGCAATCGCAATCGGCTGGAGTTGATCAGCAATCACGCAGACCGACGAATCCAACACGTACGTACGGTGATCAATTGCTTCCAAAAGCTCGCCGTCACCTGCGGGACGAACAATGATTTGTTTGCCCCGCAGTTTGCCAAAATCGAAGGCATGTAACGGTTGTCCGCTTTCCATTAGCACGTAGTTGGTGATGTCAACGACATTGTTGATCGGCTGGTAGCTTTCCAAACTGCCGTCACGACGTTTTTTCCAGAATACGCTTTGCAGTGACTCGATCAACCAGTCCGGACTAGGACCGATTTGCACATCGCGAATCAGCCTGGCGGTGTAACGCGCGCAAGCAGCGGAGAAGTGATGTTCCAAGCCTATTGACTGGCCAATCGCGGGGCCAACCGCTGCGGGCTGCGGATCCGGCACTGATAACGGCAAGTCGTATAGCACCGCGATCTCGCGAGCAACGCCGATGTGCCCCAGGCAATCACCACGATTGCTGGTTACCTCCAAGTCAATCGCCAAATCGGCCCCGACACTCTGGCTTTCCTCATGATTCAATCCCGCAAGACTTAATCGCTGCGCCAGTTCCTCGGGCGACATTTCCAGCCGCAGATAACGCTGCAACCACTTCCAAGAGACAATCATTTCGTACTTCGATCCTATAGGGAGTCAGCAGTTTGAATGGGGCTGCAGATTTCAATCAACATACCATTGATGTCACGCACGTATCCCACCGTTTGCCCCCACGGCTTTACCACTGCGTCGACCAGCAATGTGGCCCCCGCATCGATCGCCTGCTGCATTGCGGCGGGAACATCGTCCGCCATGAATGCGATCTCGATCCCGCAGGGCTGTTGATCGCGCAAGCTGATCGGTCGAAACCCGTCGGGCAGATTGTCCTTAGCCAAACGATGGGAGGCGAATGCCAATCGGGTCATCCCTGTGGCCAGTTCCGCGTATTCCTGGGAGGGATGCAGAAACCTGGTCTTGAACCCAAATGCCTTGCGGTAGAATTCAACGGTCAAGGGTACATCGGGAACGTAAACGATGGTGAACCCATATTGCATCGCTTGGTTGCTCCCACGCAGAGGACAGAAGGATCATTGGCTAAAACTGGGACAGAAATCGCATATCACCACTGTACAGGTCGCGTATGTCGGTGATGTTGTGCCGCCGCATACATAATCGCTCGACACCCAAACCAAACGCAAATCCGCTAACCTGCTCAGGGTCGTAGCCAACGGCTGTTAATACGGCAGGGTCGACCATCCCGGCACCGCCAAATTCAATCCATTGATCATTCCACCAGAAATCAACCTCGACACTGGGTTCCGTAAACGGAAAAAAGGAAGGCCTAAAACGGATCGAGACGTCCTTTCCTAAGTAATTCGTCGCAAAGACTCGGAGGACCGTTTTCAAATGCGCCATCGTGACCTGGCGGTCAATTAGCAAACCTTCCATTTGATGAAACATGGGAAAGTGCGTCGCGTCGGGATCGTCGGGTCGGTAAACGCGCCCTAACGAGACAATCCGGATCGGAGGCCTCCTGACTTCCATCACTCGAATCTGGACCGTGCTAGTCTGGCTGCGGAGCAACTGAGAACCTTCTTCACCAACGCTGCCTTTGGCGGTCGCCAAGTAAAAATTATCCAAAGGATCACGGGCAGGGTGATCTTCGGGAATATTCAAGGCGACAAAATTGTGCCACGGATCTTCGACTTCGGGACCTTCTGCGGTGGCAAACCCCATCCGACCCATGATCTCCTTCAGATGTTCAATCGTCTGAGTCACGGGATGGATGTGCCCCAGTTTCAGCGGAGTTCCCGGCAGCGTTGGGGCCGCCACCGCCTTGCCATCAGCGACGCTCGGTTCCTCCAGCAGTGTGGCGGCTTGCTGGAATGCGTCGGCCAACGACCGCTTAATTTCATTCAACCTTTGACCGGCCTGAGGCTTATCTTCCGCTGCGATCCGACCGAGCTGCTTCTGAATTTCCTTCAATGCCCCGTTCTTCGCTCCCAAAAAACGAACACGAGCCGCCTCCAGTGATTCTTGCGAAGTCACTGTCGCGAACACTTCCTGGGCATCGCGTTGCAGTTTTTGCAACGAATCCAAAAAATCTGACAAGCTCATCGAATCGCAGTCGTTGGAGGGGCGACCAGTTCAACAGATTGGACGGCGCATCTCGCACCAAAGCCCAAACGTCGACCAGCAACGTTAACGCACCGGACTACACGCATCCTGAAGGCACAAACTCCCAAATCCCTAGGCGAGCGAAGCCCAATTGATGTATCGTCCAGGGACGCTATGCAGGTACGCTGGACCCCGCCAAAGCGGCTTTCACCCTTTCGCAGATCGCGTCAAAGCTCTCGGAATCATGGATCGCCATTTCCGAAAGCGTTTTGCGATCAAGGTCGATATTGGCTAATTTCAAACCGTGGATGAATTCGCTGTAGCGCAGGTCACGCATCCGCGTCGCCGCGTTCAGACGCGTAATCCAAAGTTTGCGAAAGTCACGCTTGCGGACGCGACGGTCGCGAAATGCGAACGCCCCCGACCGCAACAAGGTCTCCTTGACCGTGCGGATCAGCTTGCGACGTCCACCGACGTAGCCCTTGGCACGCTTGAGAACTCGCTTTTTTGCCTGCCGTCTTGCGGCACCTTTTGTCGTACGCATTAGGAAATACTCCTTCGGGACCCGAAAACCCCAATAGTGCTAGCGTCAGGTCGTCACCCAGAGGCGACCGTTACAACCCAGCTAACTTGGTTCAAAAAAACAATTGCGGTCCGACCGTGAGGCCTTCACCGAGGTCGATCCGAATGACAAACTTAAGATTGGTCAACGCACATCCGCGAGGGAACTTAACTGCTGTATTTCCCGAGGGCGGCATGGATCATCGGTTCCATGCACGTGTCAAGCGAAGTCGTTCCGCGGAGGTTACGTTTCCGCTTCTGAGACATCCGAGCCGCCAAGTGGCTGGTGCCACTGCTGCGATGCATCGCCTTTCCCGTCGCGGTCAGCCGGAACCGTTTCTT
>SLFV01000384.1 GCA_007124075.1 Roseimaritima sp. | reverse complement strand
TACCGCACCGAAGCGCAGCGGGTTCGGAAACTGGAACATGACGCGGTCCGAACCGCGAAAGCTGTCACGTTGGTTAGCGAGGACGAAGCCTTGCTGTTGCGACGAACGATGGATCGGGCAGAGCATCCGATCCACGGAATCTGCAACGGCGTCGACACGGAATACTTCCATCCCGGCTTGTCAGAGCAGGCACCGCAGACCTCCGCGCTGACGGAGCCCCGACTGTGTTTTGTTGGTGTGATGGACTATCTGCCCAATGTTACCGCGATGCAATGGTTTGCCAGCCAGGTTTGGCCGCAACTTCGACAGCGTTACCCTGGCGCCAGTTTGCAGATTGTTGGCAAACACCCGACGAGCGAAATCTTAAGCTTGACGCGTCTGCCGGGGATTGACGTCACCGGGGCGGTACCCGATGTTCGCCCCTTCCTGCGGAGCGCCGACATGGTGGTTGCCCCCTTGCAGATCGCACGCGGCGTCCAAAACAAGGTGCTGGAGGCGATGTCGATGGCGCGGCCCGTCGTTGCCAGCAGTGCGGCGGCCACGGGAATCGATTGCACGGACGGTCAACACCTGTGCATCGCCGACCAGCCCCAGCAGTGGTTGCAGCGGATTGACTGGCTGTGCGGGGATGATCAGCGTCGCCAAAGGCTAGGCCAGTCCGCGCGCCAACTGGTATGCCAGCAGTACACCTGGCAGGCCCGGCTATCACAACTGAGGGGGCTGATCAATCAGCATCTGGCGTTCCCGTCCGTGCCACAGCCGCCCCAGGTCGAAAGCTTTTCCTACGTTATTCCCAGTAAGTGATTGTCCAGCATGAGTAGCGAGCTTCCCGTACGAGTTTACACCCCGGAACCTGCGATTCAGCATCCAGCGGTTTTGATCAAGGATCTGCTGCGCGATATTCATGCCGGTCGCGAATTGGCCTGGCGGTTGTTCATGCGCGACCTTAAGGCTCAGTACCGACAAACCTATTTTGGTTATATCTGGGCGTTCCTGCCGCCGCTGGTTGCGTCGCTGACGTTTATTTTTCTGCAAAGCCAAGGAATTACCAATATCGAAGGCACCAGTATTCCCTACGCCGCGTTTGCGATGATGGGTACCCTGCTGTGGCAGACCTTCGTGGAATCGATGCAAAGTCCCCTTGCGGCGATCCAGCAAGCCAAGCCGATGTTGGCAAAGATCAATTTTCCGCGGGAAGCGATCTTGATGGCGGGTCTGTATATGGTTGGATTCAACTTTCTGATCCGCATGATCCTGTTGGCGGTAGTGATGTCGGTTTGGCAGGTCGTTCCGACAGGGACTTTGGTAGTGTTTCCCCTCATGATGCTGGGGTTACTGTTTTGCGGTTTTGCGATCGGAATGGCTCTGGTTCCGCTGGGCGGTTTGTACGGGGACGTCCAACGCGGCATTCCGATCGTAGCGCAGTTTTGGATGCTATTGACCCCGGTCGTCTACCCGGCTCGGACCGAGGGATTGTCAGGATTGTTAGCGACCTGGAATCCGATTTCCCCGGTCATCACGACGGCGCGTGCCAGTCTGACGGGCCAACCGTTGGACCAGCTACCTTTGGCGGTCGGTGTCACGTGTGGCGCGCTACTGATCGCTTTGTGCGGGCTGATCGCGTTTCGCCTGATCTTGCCGCACCTCATCGCTAGGATGGGCGGATAAGTAGCCTCCCTTTATAAGCGGTCCGTAATTGATTGGCCGCAGCGAGCAAGTTTGCGAGTTCGAACGGTGGAGATTAGCATTGACGTTCGCTAACGGGCTGGCATAGGATTGCGACGGTGGTTTTGTCGGCGTTTTTTTGCTGATCGACGCTGATCGACATTGTTCGGAAACTGCCGCCCGCCGGTCTGTTTTCTCGGCGGCAGCGGCACGTGAGGGAATACTCAGATGCGTTATTGGGTTGCGATTATCCTGCTTGCCTTGTCAATGCGGTCCGTTGGTGTTTGCCAAGAGCGTGCTGCGGATTTTCCCACCCCGTACGTTCAATTGCAATCGCAGGCGATGCCGTTGCTAAAGCCTGGGGTGGTCGTTGAACGGCATCCGGAGTTTGGTTGGTCACATTTGGTGACCATCATTCACCCGAGGTTGGGCGCGGGCGCGGTGCAAAGTGTCCCTGAATTCGCAGGACGCTACGCAAGCATGTTTAAATTTACGATTCTGGCCAATGTTCAGCAGGCCGAAGTGAATGGTGCCCCCCAATATTGGCTCGATCGCGTCGGCGTCGGTTTCGCGATGGATATGGATGGCCAACACAAGATCCTAACCAAGGATTCGGCTCGCGATCTGGGTGCTTCGTTGGGGATGATCGAGCGTGGCGTTTTGGGGGGTAACGAGGACTGCTTGAAGGACATGGTTCAGATTGCGCGAACCGAGCGGCTGGTCATCTTTGATGCCAAAACCAACATGACCGTGGGGCAAACGCATAAAATGATGATATTACGGCATTTGATTTGGGTCTCGCCCAACACGGGCACGTTGGGATTTTTGGTCTGGCTATTAGACAAAGGCTCGGAAAGTTCCTATCAACTAGCAGAACCCCACATGCAATTGTTGCCCGCCGGATTTCAGGAAGATCGGGTCATTCACGTCTCCGAAGGGGGACTGTTTTCGCGAATCCCAACGCCCGATCGGTTCGCGTTGCTGACGGTGCCTCAGGGAACCGCAGTGCCGTTTGCAGCGGAATTGCGCCCCGTGGCGGCCTTGAAGGCGTTTGATCGCGAAGACCTGAAGCAGTTGGTCAATGGTATCACGGTTTCCCTGGCGGAGATGCAAGCGCGGTTTGCGCAGCGCGAACCCTGAGCGTTTGGATGAAGCAGTCTTCCGCCTTGGGCGGTAGATCCTGGTCCGTTCCTTACGGGTCGGTCAAATTCGGTGCCCAAACGCGAGGGACCAGCGGCGGGGTTTCCCCAGATTCAGGAAAGCTGCTTTGGATCGCCTGCCGAAGCTTCATCGCCAGATTTTGCTCGGCTTTCGCGTGTTCGGGCATGCCCGCTAGATTACTCATTTCCTGGGGGTCTGCTTGATGATCGTACAGTTCCACCCCCTCACGGCCCTCGTCCCACTGCGTGTACCGCCAACGCTGCGTGCGTAGCGAATAGCCCAAAAATTGACCTTGACGATCGTTGCCAACCGATCTGCCATGCCGCCGAGTAACCTGGGTCAATGCCCAGCCCCGACCTTCGTTGGTAGGGTCCTGGAGTATCGGCACTAAGCTTTGCCCCTGCAGCGTATCGGGCGATGGGACCCCGCATAATTCCGCCAGCGTTGGATACAAATCGACTTGCGAAACGGGCGTTTCAACGACCGTTCCCGATTTCGCCACACCCGGGGCAACAATCAACATCGGGACCCGAGCACTCTCTTCAAACAAGCTCATCTTTTGCCACAATCCATGTTCGCCCATGTGATATCCATGATCACTGGTAAAAACAATCACAGTGTTTTCAGACAAACCTAGACGGTCCAACGCATCGACCACCTTGCCAACCTGCGCATCCATAAAACTGATGCTGGCATAGTAGGCTTGGACCGCCTGCCGCCTCAGTTCATCGGTCAGTTTGTCCTGTTCCGGCTTGTAACTTGCCAAGGCCGCCTGGGGGACTTTGTCGACAAACTGCGTCACATCAGGGTGGATTGGCATCTGCTGCTGGTCGTAATAGCCAAAATAGGGGTCCTCAGGTGCAACGTAAGGTGTGTGCGGTCGATAGAAGCCGACAGCCAGAAAAAATGGTCGATCACGACGAGCCGCGCAACGCTCCAAAACCCACTGGGCATCCAATGCCATGATGCCATCGGTGTGGTAGGGATCGCTTTTGGGCGAGGCGTACCAACTGAGCGTGCCGCCAAATTGTCCGGGCCGGAGCGTGTAAATGAACGGTTCTTCATCCAGTCGATCGACACCTGCGGGATTGATCTCCAGTTCCCAGGAACCCGGATCATCGTGTCCATTGGTTCCCACCGAACGAGGCACGTTGTAGTGGTACATTTTGCCAATTCGGGCGGCAAAGTAACCATCCAGCCGAAAGGCTTGAGGCAAACTGATGTGGCTGGGAATGGTTTGGCGGAAGAGTTCCTGATTGCGTAAAATCCCGGTGCTATTCGGGTACAGCCCCGTGAGCATTGAATTGCGACTTGGGCCACACAAGGGAAAAGTGCAGTAGGCCCGCTGAAACAGCGTGCCTCGCGCTGCCAAGCGGTCGATATTTGGGGTCTTCGCCAGGGGGTTGCCGTAACAGCCCAGGAAATCATTTAGGTCGTCCGATACGATAAACAGTACGTTCTTGCGTGCCGTCTGTGGGTCCGTAGCGGTAGCGATTTCGTCAAAGCAGGAGGGCCAAAGCACAAGGGCGACGAGAAAACCGATGTGCGTTTTTAACCTCGATAAAGACATAGGGGGGCTCGTTCGGGCGATAGGGAAAGGTGCGGTTGTTAAGGGGTCAGGTCCTAATCCCGACGCAGATCGCCGCTGTAACTGCTAAGCTGTTCGGCAAAGTAGCGTCGCCAAGCGTCTTTGTCGTATCCAAAATCGGCTCCTGGAGCGATCGCGCGCAACGCGGCCAACACCTGAGGATTGCGGACATGATCGGTACGTTTTTGCGGGGTGGCACCGAAGGACATACCGCCGGCACCCGATGAAGAAAACCCGACATTGGTTTCCGTCGCTGGCGTCGTGATCGTCGTGTGTTCGGTAATCAAAGCGTCAATGAGCTGAAATCTGATTTCAGGGTCAGGCAAAAACGCCAGGGCGCGCCCCGCATTCTTGACATCCGCATTATTTTGGCTTTTCAACATCGGTACATAGGTCAACACTGCGGAGTGAGCGCCGTACTTTTCCAGTTTTTCTAAAGCCGCCTCGCGCACGACGTTGTCAGTTTCTCGCACTCCCGCCCATACCAAAGGCTCCACCGCTTTCGGGGTCCGGAATCGACCTAGTAACTCGACCCACAGCAACCGCAACGGAAGCGGTTGTTTTCTGTTCCGCGGATTGGTCAATTCGTCACCAATCGCTGCCGCAGCCAACGGGTCGTCGATCGCCCGTAGTGACTGCATGGCTTCGCCCCCTTTCTCGCCCCCACGTAACGCAAGCCCACGTAACTTTGCGATTTCACGTCCCCAGTGGTTGCTGCGCGTCGCATTCTCCTTCGCAGCATTCTGCATCGCTAGGTCCTCGGGAATGTGGTATCGTCCCGCCGAGCGCACGATTCCGCGGTCGCGTTCCCATTGTTTCCGTGGCACCCATTCCTGCCCACGTTTAACATAATTCAACGATTCGCGAGCCGTGCCG
>SLFV01000058.1 GCA_007124075.1 Roseimaritima sp. | reverse complement strand
GACATAACGACCTGAACGTGCTGTGCCTGCCCGGGGATATGTACCGGGACCGTTCTCCCGATGACCTGGTCTTGTTGTGGCTGAGAACCGAATTCGAAGCGGGAAGACACGCCCGTCGCGTCGAAAAAATTCGTCAGCTCGACCAATCACTTGATCCCAGTTCGGCGCTATCGCATCAAGACCCCTGACCCCTAACCGAAAGCTACCCGCCACGATCGTCGGTGCTAATGCGATTGATTTCCAGAGGCTGCGCGTCCCACCATTGGTGAAGCGTAGCCAAAGCCTTTTCAAGCGTGAGCATCTGCCAGCGTCGTTCCCGTTCAATCCAGTGGATCAGGCCAAAGCGGGACATGTCCTCCAGAACGTCATCCACCTGAAAATCGACTTCGATCGCCGTGAGCTCGCGAATGATCCTCTCGACACGGCGTTTCAGACGTCGACGACTCAGTGGGCTTGATTCCATTGCGAACGCGTAACAAGCAAGCAACTGGGCCGCGTGACGCTGCTGTCGCGCGTCCTCCAAAACGCTGTAAATCACGCCCGCATTGCTTTCGATTTTCTGATAGTACAACGAACGCGTCAGGTTCAGCATGTGTTTGTGGCGGGTCTGGAAATAGCTAAACACTGCTCTAGCAACGTAGACCACCGTCAGCAGCAGCAAACCGGCGATCATCACTGCCGTGTACATGCTGATCGCGGCGACCAGGATTGCAGTACGGATAATCTTCCAGATCGTCATGCCGATACTTCCTAAGCTGGGCATGATGATCCTTGTCCCGTCCAGCCACGTTAGGCGGACTTGCGATCCCGGCAGCAGCATATCGATATCGGTCTTGGGGATGTTCTTGTACATTCGCACGTGCAGGCAATCGGGGTCCAAATGCTCCTCCCCCCGCAACGGCTGCTTCAGACGAAACACGATGGCGACCCGCTGATACAAGCGGACGTCGACCGGGTCCTGACGCCACGGTCGACTCCATGGTCGCAACAGACGGACCCCCATCACATCGCCTCGGGAGTACATTGCCAAAATCTTATACAGCTCGAAATCGACACGTAGCGGGACACCCCAGCGGCTTACGATTCCGGTGGCGGCCTGAAGCTCGGCCTCGGAAATTGATGTAAATCCAGCCGCAATCAAGCCCTGATCCAATCGATTGGACGCCATGCGCTGCATTTCATCAACCAAAGCCTCCGATTCCACACGACAACCCAGTTCATTATCGGGATCGATCGCCCGATAACAATTCTTCAGAGTCGCGTACCGTTTCCGTTCGTCTTGATACAATACCGCGTCCAGTGTTCGGGAAAGCTGAATTAGAGGGCCTTGTCGATCCGGTGGTAAGTCATCACGCTCAAGGAGTCGCGTTAATAAATCCTCGCCCGTGATCGGGATGAAGGGTTCAAGCGCCCAGTGCGGAGCATCGGGCGCGACGTATTCCGCGACAGCACTATCTTGCAGCTTTCGCCGGAGTGAGTGAATGGATGACAAGCGATCAACCTTTGACAGTGAACCAACCGGAGCGACAGCCATTCGTGGCGTCGCTTTAGACCTGGATGGTTTGTTGTACGATACCGAGCCATTGTACTGGCAAGTGGGCCAGCAACTGCTGATGCGTCGCGGACATCATTTTACCGATCAGTTGCAGCGTCAGATGATGGGACGCCCGGGAGTCCAGGCCATGCAGGTGCTGATCGACGCCTTGCACCTGCCAGATTCGCCAACGGCATTGCTGGAAGAATCGGAGAGCCTGTATGCCGGAATCTTGGAAACGGGCCTGCAACCGATGCCAGGACTGCAACATTTGCAGCAGCGACTCCTTGCTCGACGGCTACCCTTCGGGGTCGCTACCAGCAGTCGACGGCGGTTCGCGGATCTGATTTTGCAACGCGATGGCCTTGCTGATCGGTTGAGCTTTCTGATCACGGGAGATGATGTCAACCGCGGCAAACCAGACCCTGAAATCTACCTGATGGCTGCTGCGCAATTGGGCATTCTGACGCATCAGATGCTGGTCTTGGAGGATAGCGAAAATGGTTGCGCGGCCGCCCTTGCCGCAGGGGCGGTCACGGTCGCGATTCCCGGCCAGCACAGCAGTGACCATGATTTCACCGGCGTGCACTTGGTCGCAACCAGCCTCCGTGATCCGCGTCTCTACGAATTGCTGGGGTTCCTGCCGCATGCCTGACAGCCTGCTGCGGAAGAGAGAAAAAACCGTCGGTTGCAGTTCGGACGCTGATTAATGCTTGATTCGTATTCCGTCTTGCAGGAATCTTCGCTAAAACCAGACCGCCCCGGTTTTTGAGTCGGCATGCTAGCAAATGCCAAGTCAATCGGCAGTGGGGCGGATTATTGCAACTTGCAACCGAACTTTAAACGCTGCGTGTCCTGCCATGCATGACTTCCAAAGAGTCCTAAAACTGCTCGCGAAACGTCGTTGGACGCTGGCGGGCTGTTTAACCACTTCGGTCTTCATCGCGTTGTTGTGGGGCATGAACATCAGTGCCCTCTATCCGATGGTCGAAATTGTTTTCAAAGGCGACGGGTTTTCCAGCTACATCGCGGGCGAACTGCAGAACAATCAGACGCAAATCGACACGATCCAGTTACAGATCAATGGCTTGCTGGAGGAACTAAAACAAGACCCGCCATCGGCTGACCGCACCCGATTGGAATTGGCCTACGAACTGGCGGTCACGCGCCGCGATGCTTACCGCAAGTCCAATCGGGCGCTCATGTTTTTCAAGCCTTTCGCCGATCAATACCTCCCCAACACTCCGTTCAAAACCTTACTGTTGGTCACGGGTTTGTTGATTCTTGGCACGTTCGTGAAGTTGGTTGCGTTGTGCGCCAACTTGATGCTGGTCCAAGATTTGGCAATGCGAGCGTCAAACGATGTGCGTTCCTTGTTTTTTCGCAAAGCCTTGCGTCTGGATCTGGATGACTTTGGGGACAATGGTTCGGCGGCGTTGACTTCGCGACTGACCAATGACATCGGTCAACTCAATGGCGGCCTCATGATGCTGCTGGGGCGGTTGGTGCGTGAACCGCTGAAGATGGTTGTCTGCTTTGCCGGTGCGGCTTTTGTTTGTTGGCGTCTGCTGCTGCTGATTTTGGTGGTCGCCCCTGTAATGGCATTGGTAATGCATTACCTAAGTCGTTCGATTCGCCGTGCCAGTCGTCGGGTGATGGACGAAATGACCCAGTTGTACGGTTTGTTAAATGATGCCTTCGCCGGAATCCGCGTAATCAAGGCTCATAATACGCAGGGCTTTGAAAGAGCGCGATTTGAACGAGGCATTCAGGCCTATTACGCGCGTTCAATGAAGATGGCTTTTTACAACGCACTTGCGCGGTCGGTCTCCGAATTCATGGGCATCGCGATCGTTTGCCTCGCGATCCTTGCTGGGGGTTACCTGGTGATCAATCGCCAAACCGAATTGCTGGGCATCCACATGAGTGCCAAACCGTTGGGGCCGGGCGCGATGCTGATGTTTTTCGGTTTTCTGATCGGTGCTTCCGACCCTGCCAGGAAACTGTCGGAAGTCTGGAGCACGCTGCAACACGGGATTGCCGCGGCGACGCGAGTTTACGAAGTCATTGATCGACCGGTACGAGTCCGCGAGGTCGAGAATTGCAAAAAGTTACAGCGCCCCCATCATGAAATCCGCTTTGCGAATGTCTCCTTCCGTTATCCAACCGGACCTGCCGTACTGAAAGGAATCGATCTGAAGATTCCCCACGGGGAAACATTAGCTGTGGTCGGTCCGAATGGATCGGGCAAGAGCACTTTGGTAAGCCTGTTGTGTCGCTTTGACGATCCTCACGCAGGCGAAATCTGCCTTGATGGGGTCAGCTTATCAGAGATGTCGCTCCGCGACCTGCGTCGACGCATCGGTCTTGTTACGCAGCGAACGATTATGTTTGATGACACAATCCTGAATAACATTCGCTATGGAAAACCCCGAGTATCACGGGCCGACGTCATCAAAGCGGCACGTCGTGCCCATGCCGATGAGTTCATTACCGAAAAGACGGAGCACGGATACGACACGATCCTAGGCAGCGGCGGCACCTCATTGTCAGGCGGGCAGATGCAGCGACTTGCGCTGGCACGTGCGTTCTTACGGGATCCAGACATCCTGATTTTGGACGAAGCAACTAGCCAAGTTGACTTGGAAAGCGAGGGCTTGATCCACCAAGCGCTGCAAGAGTTCCTGGTGGGGCGAACCGGGTTCATCATAACCCACCGCCCCAGTACGCTTGCTCTGGCCGATCGGATTGCGGTGATTGAAGATGGTCGAATCAGCGAAATCGGGACCCATCAGATGCTGCAAACCAGGAATGCGTTCTACCGCAGCCTATGTGGTCGCGGAGGCGTGGAAGCGGCTTGACTGCCTGGTGATGAAACAGACGCCTGACCCTCTCGGTTCACTCGAACCCCTGCAAAGCGGAACGCATTCGTCTGATTTCCCCGGATGACTGTTCCCAAGGATCGCCATCCTCCTCGTATTCCAGCGCCACAAAGCCGCTGTAATTTGCATCCCGCAAAATGGATGCAACGCGTGCATAATCCAACCCAATACGATTCCCCTGCGGATCGCGGTACGTCACCTTCCACTGCACATGTACCGCGCGCTCGACACACTGCTGGATCTGCTGGTAGGGTGCCGCCTGAAAGTTACCGGTATCCAAATTGATGCCAATCCAAGGGCTGTCGACTTGATCAAGGAATCGCAGCAGCGTCTGGGCAGTGATTCCTCCGTGGTTTTCAATCCCGATCATGACACCACGTTTCGCGGCATACTGGGCACAACGTTTCGTCGCCGCGACGCTTTGGGCAAAACGCTCCGGCTCCGCCAAGGTCCTCGCTTTGCCAGCAAACAAACGGATATGCCCCGCCCCCAATAACGCGGTCCGATCAATCCAGCGCTCTGCGTTGCGGATGTCCTGCTCCAATGCGTCTCCCTTCAATTCGTCAAAGCGATTGCCGATCGCCGTCCCGCAGATACCGACACCACTCAGAAATGCATACCGTTTGATCTTCAAAAGCTCCCGGTCATCCAGTTGGGGCGGGAAAAAGTAGGACGTCAATTCTGCGGCGACATCGTTCTGGGCACAGAAGTCGATAAAACCATACATATCGATTGCCGGTTCCGCGGGCTGCTGTGGTTTGCCTCGCGACCAGCGAAAGTGTTGCCGCAGCGAGTAAGCCGCTAGCGCAGCAGTGGGACGGTAGCGGCGTGGTGGCTGATCAATCGGAGCTGCGTTACCCTGACTGCTAACCCCCCCGG
>SLFV01000016.1 GCA_007124075.1 Roseimaritima sp. | reverse complement strand
GTGCGGTATTATCTGGACACCAATCAAGCGATGGGGGGTGGTCCAATCGAATCACTGATCCGCACCGCACGACAGGATTCAATGACAACCGATCTGGACGTCGATGCGATCACCAGCCGCGTGGTCAAAGGAATTGATTTTGTATTCGTGTACGCTTTGGATGTGGTGGCGACATCGCTGCCCAATCTGCCCAAAATGTTGGCGACGGCAGAATACGCAGCCAGCGGGTTCGATATCTTCGGCAGCCTGTTGGCCCGCCACGCCACCGCAACTTTGGCTTACGTGCTGCTGGCGTTTTTTATTAGTTATTTTTGTCTGAAGACACGGGAGATCGCGGCGTGAATTTTTCACAAGGTTTGGGCAATAAGCTGATCTACCTGGCGGTATTGATACTGATGTTATTTCCGTTATTTCTATTGGGGCAGCCCAGTGGCGGCGGGGGTGAAAGCGGTGGCGGTCAGCTGACGCAAATGCGTGACGAATTCCAAATCTCCGAAGCGGACCTAGGCGAAATCAATCCCGCTAGTGAGACCATGAAGCTGTCCACTCTGGGTTTGCGCGGGATTGCGGCAAGTTTGCTATGGAACAAGGCTCACGAACATAAGGTGCACCACGAGTGGGATCGTTTGCGAGCAACGCTCAACAATATCGCTTTGCTACAACCACACTTCGAAAAGGTTTGGGAATTCCAGGCCCACAATATGGCTTACAACGTATCCAGCGAATTCGATGATTACCGTCAGCGTTATGAATGGGTCGTCGGCGGCACCGAATATTTGGTCGAAGGGGTCCGGCAGAATCGCAAATCCCCGGTACTGCTGTGGCACACGGGCTGGTACTATGGAAACAAAATTGGGGTGGCCGATGAGAAAAGACAGTTTCGGCGTCTGTTCGCCGACGATACCTCTTACCATGCCCGAATCCGGGCCGAGGGGATCGATATTGACGGCAGCGAATCGCTAGGACCCGACCGTAAACCTGACAACTGGCTGGTTGGTCGTCAGTGGTTCAACCGCGGCTACCGCTTGACTCGCGAGGGCGGGGTTCCACTACGACGGAAGACGCCACTGCACTACTACGAGACGGGTCCCAAGTGGTTAATCAATCATGCGGTGGCGATCGAGGAGGAAGGGGAGTTTGGCGACGCAGCTCAGCGGGCATGGCAGCGTGGTTATAGCGGGTGGTTGGCGTATGGTGATGAACTGATTCCAACGACAGAAGAATTTAGTATTCGCTTGCGAACGCTGGATGAAATGCGGCGACGGATGGAGGATTTGCAGAGCGAGTTTGATGAGTTGACAGATTCGCTGCGGGTGCAAATGCGGGACGAGCGGATCGCTCAGTTAAGCGAGGAACAACGCGAGGCGTTGGAGACCCCCGTGGCAGAACGGACGCAACGCCAGTATGAGCTTGCTGGCATTGCCAACCTGTCCATTAACCCCTCGGGCATGGAGGTAGCGCGGCGGGCCCCTCCGGACATTAAAATTCGCGCGATGGAACTGGCCAATGAGTTAGAGCAAACCCGGCGACGCTTGACGAAGGTGCAAGGTTATCGGGACCAGGTCAATTACGATTACTGGGAAACCCGCACGCAGGCCGAACAGACGCCACTGATGATCGAAGCACGTACGTTGGTTTACGAAGCCGATCGTTTGAATGAGGATGCTGAATTGGATCAGGCGATCGAGAAATACGAACTGGCGTGGGGGAAGTGGGCTGAGGTATTCGAGCAGTTCCCGGTTTTGATGTATGACGTCGCAGCCGAGGACCTGAAAGATTCATTGAAACGATATCAGCGGGCAATTGATAGCGAGGAATTCCCTGAGAATTTTCCGTTAAGGACCTTTGCTGATTATCTGTTTTCGGACGCGGTGTCGCCTGAGGAGTATGAGGAAATGGTTCAGCAGCAAAGTCAGGCGGAACGACCGGGCAAACAGAATGTGGTGGAACTGGACTTTCAGCAAATGATCCGCGAGGCCAGTGGAGCGGTTTCGCAGGCACAGGAGGAACCGGTTGCGGACCCCGAGAAATCGCTGGATACCCAAGCTGAAGTCGCCGACGATGTGTCCGTCGAGAAAGAGTAAATTAAAATCATTCTTGTTGACATCAACATTGCGGTGAGGGACCCGGTGCCGCCCGGCGTTTTCGTGATAATCAAGCCAATGGCATACGATACCAAACGTGTTCATCTTCGCTGATGGCCAGGCAAGAATAGCCCACCTGCGTCCTTCACAGTGCCTTTGACGCGATGCAGCAGAGTTTGCTGGGGCGCACACGCCGAGGTTGATTTACCGACCGATCAGAGGTGCGGGGACTAGGATCGCATGTTGATGCAACCAAGTGTCCAAGCCCGAAGCGTCGAAGAACTGGGAAACGAAGATCGCCAGCAAGTAGGTGCCCACGATCATAGGTTGCGATAACCTGGCGGTTGCTCTTTGAAACATCCCCGCTAGCCCTGGTCTAATGGGTAAGCGTTCAGAACGACGCACCGCAACCCCCAAGCCGATTCGACTGGGAAGTGCCAACGCGATGAACAACAGGCACGGCAACCACTGGACCTCCGGCGGCAAGGTTTCGATTTTCAGTAAATACAGCGGAACAGCCAGCAGGTACAGCGCGAACATGGCGAGCGTTATCGCCCACGGAGCCCGACGAAAATCCTCACGAGCGGATCGGATTTGAAACATCGATCGCAACCTTCCTGATTTGGCCAAACGGGTCTGCAGCACAGGCAGGTAAGTCAGCCCAACCCCCATCAGCAGGAACGCCCCAACCCCTAACAAACCGGCACCCCCTCCCTCGCCCTGCCGGATCGCAGTGATGATCAGCACGGCCGGAACGACGATCCAAAGGAATGTGCCCAAAAGCCCAAGTAAGCCGAGCCAAAACAACTGAGGCACATGTAACCGCAGCGTCATCTCCCAAGCTTGATCGCGTGCCGTTAACCAGGTTTGCGGACGCCATATTTGCTGGAAAAACCTTCCAGGTGCAGGCCACAGGTAAGCTGTCAATCGCCCCCCCCGCAGCCATGCCCAAGTCAGGTAGACGAAGGCTGTTACGGCGGCGAGATCGCCCCCAAATCGCAAACCCGCTGCTTTATAGCTGCCAGGGTCAACTAGGTCTGCAACACTGGACCAATGATACAGCAAGTGAACCGGCAGCGTCACCAACACGCTGGCGATGAAAGCCAGGGTTAATCGATTGGCATATGCTAGCCAGGGTAGACTTGCAGCCAATTTCTCACCTCGGGCCAAGCGACCGCTGACCTCCAGCAAGTAACCGAATACCAGAATTTGTAACCCAGGAACCGCCGTCATGAGCGCCAGGAGGATGATCAGCGATACGTAGCGTGTGGTGCCCTGCAACCAGCTTGCCAGCGTTGCTAGAACCGCGTTGGCGGCAGCAAAAGCACCCTGGGCTTCGCCTCCCGGTTCCGTCACTGGGGGACCTGCCAGCCCTGCCGGAATCAGGGTTGCGTCGTCGCCGGTCGCAGCCGGATCGGTGCTGGAATGCAAAGCATTCATCCTATCGATTAGTTGAAACGGGCAAGCACGGCGCCTGCAGGCCATCGTTTGGACGGTCGCTGTGGAGCAAGGGCGGTCGCGGTTTTGTTATTCGCGTTTCAGAACCGACGCTTGGAGATATTTGCCAAACTTTCCCGGAAAAGTCGCCAAAGCAAAAGAGCACTGGTACTCGTTTTTTTTGCTGATTAAGGAAAATAGTTGCGGATTGCTGTTAAGATATGCCGATTATCTGGATTGCAGGGGGGCCTGTATGCTGTCGGTATGGCGTCGCCGCATTCATGGCGACGCCATACCGGGAATCGTGGGTGCAGCGATCTATGTTTTCACAACCAGCAATTCCGTCGACCAGGTCGCATTTCTGCGTCATGGGGATCGTTCTGACGATCGCCAGCGGTTGTGTTGGATTAAACATTCCCAGCGTCCGCTATCATTCTCCCGAGAATCAGCAGGCGTTGCCGACACTCGACCAGGCACTGCTTTTCGATACTCGCGTCTCCTCTTCGCCGATGGACGGGGAACGTGTCTGTTGCGACGGAGTGGCCGATGACGGTCACGAGGAGTTTCGAGTTGGGCCGGGAGGTGGTTGGTTGTTTCAGCGCAAGCAACGGCAGGTGCCCTGGCCACGATTTCACCCCGTACCGACCGCACCAACGTTTCAGCCCCAGGGTTTTCAAGAGCAGGGATTGCACTAAGATTCCCGCGAACTGACACGATGCAACCGAATTTCCCGCAAGTTGCCAGGCGACACCGTGACCAGTCAAGCGTCAAGTTTTTATTTGTGGATTGATGGCGTTGGCGGATTTCTGTTGTTGACCGATCCCCGGGTCTGGATCGGAGGGCTTTCACAAACCGGTCCCCACGGGATTCGGCTCCAAGCCGATTTGCCCTCAAGAGCGGCGGTATTTAAGCGAATAGCGGGCACTTACACTTTGCGTCCGGCCGATTCCCCAACGTGGGTGGACACTCACCAGCTTTCCCAGACTGCGGTGCTGGGCAATTCGCACCGCGTTCGGTGCGGGCAGTCCACTGAATTTCAGTTTTGCAAACCGCATCCGCTTTCCGGTTCCGCACGCCTGACGATGTATGGTCGTGTGCGATTCTCTCCTGCAGTCGATGGTGCCTTGCTGCTGGATGACACACTAGTCATCGGCCCTACCGCAGCATGTCATGTCCATGCACCATTGGCTGATCAAAGCATTGTGATCGCGCGACGGAACGACCAGTGGCTAGCCAAACTGCTGGATGCCGACATTCACGATTCGAAACGCTTCGACGCGGGTTCCCACCAATCGTTAGGCGGATTGAACTGGACACTGGAAACCAGGTAAATCTTGCTATTTGACCACACAGTGTCCGGGTAGTTACCGGTTTGCGATGAACCATGGTTCGCCGGGGGATCCTTACTCCCGATCATTGGACACGGGGCCCGGGCCTGCGAAAACCGCAGTCCTGGGCTCCGCTCGCGACCGACGAATCATCCCCTATTCATTCCGGCCAGGTTCCATTTTCCATCGGCGTACCGCGCAACTGCGCCGGGTCGACAACGACATGTTTAATGCGTTGACGTTTCCATGTATACGACACGTGCAGCATTCCGTCACGTCCTTGAATCACAGCCGGATAGCTGTATTCGCCCGGTTCATTTTCTAAAACTGCGGCGGCGTGCCACTGTTTCCCATCTTCACTGATCGCAATGTTCAGCGGACTGCGACCCTTGCTCGTATGGTTGTAAACCAACACGTGGCGTCCGTCTTGCAACGTGACCGCATCT
>SLFV01000265.1 GCA_007124075.1 Roseimaritima sp. | reverse complement strand
TTGATGCTCATCCCCTTCACGCTGCCATTGGAAATGTCGCCACGAGCATGAAACCAATTCAGCAAGATCTTTCGGTGGCGACGTAGCGTCCGCGCCATCTCTTTCATCGGCTCGATCTTGCTACGCATCGCACGGGTACACCATCGATCCAGGAACCTGCCCGCGAAAGTCGGACTGCGGTAGAGCCAAAGCCGCTGGAAGTCCTCCCACATCAAGTACGCTTTGACGCACCTGAGATTCGTCTTGAGCAACTTGCTCAGCTTCACCGCTTGCTTCTCACTGAGATTCTCACGGTAAGCGGATACGTCCCGCACTATAACGAAGTGCGGTTGCACAGCGCGATCGGCTACGTCACGCCGCATACGAAACTGGCTGGAAAGGAACGGGAGGTCTTCGCGTCCCAAGATCAAAAGCTAGCAGCGGCTCGGGAGCTACGCCGTCAGAAACGCAAACAACTGGCGGTTTGATTGATTTGGCACCGATTTTTGGTTAAAGTAACCGAGCTTGGTCGGAGGATAGAGCTCTGATGGGGACCAACTCGAGCGTTGCGCCAAGTGAAACGTCGAAGGGCGGCGGTGTCTTTTGATGCCGCCCTCTTCCCTTCGATGTTACCGAAAAGCGAAAAACCCGAGCATGGGCTCCCGGAATTCGGGTGCGCCATGAAGCCTTTTGTTACTGACTCGCCCGTAATGTGAGGCAGAATTTTCTTCCGTATAGAATAACGCGTATCTCGATACAGTCCAATTGCCGCTGAACCAATACAAATAAATAAACGATGAATAAAATGCGGACGGGTGACGAAAAAGCCGTTGGATCGGCCGAAGCGGTCCTTTAGCGACGAAACCCTAACAGAAAAGAGTTAGCAGGATGACCAATCGAATACCGAAGAATGTTTTAGGGCAGCCATTGGTGACGTGCAGCACCGACCCAATGACGGGCTACTTTCGTGATGGTTGCTGTCAGACAGGGGCTGGGGACGTGGGGCTGCATGTCGTTTGCGCGGTGATGACTGACGCGTTCTTGGAATTCAGTCGCTCGCGTGGAAACGACCTGATGACTCCAATTCCGGCGTATCAGTTTCCGGGGCTCCAGGCAGGGGACCGCTGGTGCTTGTGCGCCGTTCGTTGGCGAGAAGCGTACGACGCGGGGATGGCTCCGCAGGTCGTACTGTCTGCCACGCACGTTTCTGCGCTCGAATACGCTTCGCTGGAAGAGTTGCAGCAGTTCGCGGTCGACGACGTTTAGCCACATTGAAGCAATACCTGACTTCCTCCATGACAAGGGGTTGATGAGGGCGGTTCAGGGAAAGCCGGTATTCATCAACGATCCTGGTTGTTACCTGAACAAGGCTTTGTTTGAAACGTTGGTCTAACACCCCAACGGGCGAGTTTTGGGACGCTGGTCGTGTCACCCGCAACAGGTCTAGCGGAGGGGGCTAGGTGCCAAATACACCGGAGGTCCAGGACTGGTTTCTGGAAACTTTGCATTTAGACGTTTTACCGAAATGCTGCATTAGCTTTTGCCTTGTTTCATTCGTTCCCTTCGCTTTACGTACCCATAGGACTTGCCATGGATCATCGGTCCCCCTCCTCCGTGCCCCGCCGGACTTTTTTGGAGACCGCCGCCGCCGTTGGGGCGGGCGTACTGGGTCACCAGTCTCAGGTTGCCAGCGCGTTTCCCTTCGCGGCGGATCTGCTGGCCGACGGACTGCGAATCGCTCCGTTCCGGTTTGATGTCACGCCTCCCGAGGGCCACTCCCTGTGCGGGGGTTGGATCAAGCCCGTGGTTGCGGTGGACGATCCCCTCGAAGCGATAGGATTTGTACTGTTAGGCGCGGGAAAGCCAATCGTGATCTGCGTTGTCGACTGGACCGGGCTGCTGAATGAAGCCAACCTGCAGTGGCGAGCCGCCTTGGCGGAAGCCGCCCAAACGACACCGGATCGGGTGACGGTCCACTGCGTGCATCAACACAATGCTCCGTTCGCCTGTCTGGAAGCGCAGCGGATCGTCGCGTCGCAGGGCGACCTGCCCGACATCATCAATTTACAATTTTTCGACGACTGCCTGGACCGTGCTCGCCAAGCTGTCCTAGCGGGATTACAGCAGGCCCGGCCCATCAACCAAGTTGCCACTGGGCAAACCCGAGTCGATCGTGTGGCCGCTAACCGTAGAATCCTGGGTCCGACCGGAAGCGTGGTATCCCAACGCGGCAGCAGTTCTCGCAATCCGGAACACCAGCGACTTCCGGAAGGCCGCATTGACCCGAACCTAAAAACGGTTGCCTTTTATGATGGCGACGAAAAAGTTTTAGCCTGTCACTACTACGCCTGTCACCCGATGAGCTACTACGGGGACGGACGCGTGAGTTCCGATTTTTGCGGGTTGGCGCGCAAACGCCGGCAGCAAGACGAACCGCAATGCGTTCATCTTTATTTCAATGGGTGCGGGGGCAACATTGGGGCGGGCAAGTACAACGATGGCTCGCCCGAGATGCGTCCGGTTTTGACGCAACGTATCTATGACGCGATCGTCCAGTCCGAAGCCGCGCTGAACCCACAGCCGATCCGGTCACTGCGTTGGGTTACGCAGGACATCCAGCCTCCCCCAGATCGGTCGCGGTGGAACGAGGCGGAGATCATGCAAGCGATTTCCGATTCACGACAACCCGTCGTCGCCCGCAATCGCCCTGCCTACACGGTCGCGTTTTTGCGTCGCTGCGCCCAACAGATTCCGATCACGCTAAGCGGATTGCATATCAACCAGACATCGCTGTTACACCTTCCCTCGGAAAGCTTCGTCGAATATCAACTTTCCGCACAATCTCATGCACCGGAACGGTTTGTGGCCTGCGCGGCATACGGTGACGGCGGGCCGTGGTACATTCCGACTGCGGCAGCGTATCCGCAGGGCGGTTACGCCGTCAGTGTGGCCTGGTGCGCGCCGCAAATTGACGAAGTCTTGACCAATGGAATCCGCCATATCCTGGGTATTGCAGCGCCCCATTCCTAACCGCGGACGGAGATCAGCCGATCACCCGGGCCCGATACAGGTCAGGAACTCCTGACGGCCGGAAGCGGTTTGCAGCGCGTATCGGATATACAGGTTTTTACCTAATGCGACCGGAGTCGCGAAAATTTCGTCACCCGAGGGGTTGGTCGCCAGCGGCTTGTAGCGGTCGGGTTGTGCCGCAAAGACGAACGTTTTCCCCGCTTCGCTGCAGACGTAAATGCGATCATTGACCAGCAGCGGTGACGAGCTGAAACCGCCACCGAGTCGTGTTTTCCACATTTCAACACCGTTACTTGCTTTCCAGCAGTAGGCCACCCCTGAATCGGAAACGGCGTAAACGTAGCCACGATCAGCCAGCAAAGATTGTTCGTAACACATCACACGGTTTTCCCAAACCAGCTTTCCTGACCCGTCGGCCAGCACTGACCACGTCCCCGCATTGGGGTTACCACCGCTAATAAAAACCCTTTGCTCATCCCATACAATTGTGCCGCACGTGGCCTCCGTCGAGGCGGCGGCGGCCCATAGCCGGCGTCCGCTCATCGGGTCGAACGATTCGATTTTGTCTGCCCCTGGAAGCAGCAGTTGCTGCCGCCCGGCAAGACGTGTCGTCACGGGTGAGGAAAACGATAGGTTGGCCGGTCGCTCGACTTGCCACAGTTGCTTTCCCGTTTTTTTATCCAGCCCATACAGCCCGCTACCGGGGCCGTCATACTCCGCGGCGATAATCAAGCGATCTTGAAACAAGATCGGACTGGCCCCGTAACCAAATTGAAAAGACGCCGGTGCAAAACTGGCCACCTTCTGTTGCCACAACTCTGCCAAGGAACGGTCATACGCAGTGACCCGAATCGCGTCCGCATTATGAAAAACGACGAACACATGTTGCCCATCGGACGCAACCGTTGGGCTGGCATGGGTATTGCGAGGATGGATTCGCGAGGGCAATCCTCCATCGTGAACGATGGCCTGTTTGCGTATCTGACCACTGTCTCGGTCAAACGCCAGCAATAGCTGCTGGTTCAGCGATTCGTCCGCAGTTGTCAAATAAATCGAATCGCCAACAATCGTGGGGGAGCTATGGCCCGCCCCAGGCAGCTTGGTTTTCCACAACACCCCATTTCCGCGCTGGACATCCCAGGTGATCAACGGATCCGCACTGACGGGGGCGTGGTTATTGCCATGCCTGCCGCGCCACTGCAGCCAATCCTCCGCGGAAACAAACGCCGCGCAGCACCAACAACCCAATCCCCAGACTAGCAACAATTGGTTAGCCATGACCTTCCCGCATCTTGAAAACAAACGTTGGCGCTATTGTACAAGTACGGCGATCGTTGTGCACCACGCGCGTCGCTTAGCCTTGGGGGATCAATACCGACGTACTCTCAGGGCCTCTCTCGCTGTGCGGAGCAGGAAAGATAATTGAACGGATACAGTGATTGATCCCTCAAAGCCTACAGTATTCGGTCGGAAGCGAAATCGTAACCCGTACGCTGGGGTTCCGTTGTGGCCGAACAGCCAGTCGAGTAAGCTGCTTGGGGTTTACATTTTCATTCCCCCCCTGGAACAAGTGACGAGTCTTCGCTTGCAACCATGGCCACAAGACATTGCCGCTTTTCCAAACACCGTCCAGGCGGCCGGATGGCGATAGCGAGTGATGTCAACCAAGCATCTCCGTTCGCTCGCTGGCAGCTTCTCGCGATGGTTCTGGCCGTGACGATCCTAGCGATGGTGCTGCGACTGCCTGCTGGCGGTGAAAGCTTTTGGGTTGACGAGTTGCATTCGGCTTGGGTTGTGGACGGGCCATTGTCGGAGGTTTACTGGCGAGCAGCGGCGGGCAATCAGACACCGTGGTACTTCTGGGGACTGTGGGTTTGGAAGCAGGTCGTTGGTGACGATGAAGTAAGATTGCGAGCATCGTCGATGGTGATGGTGTCCGTGGCCTGTGGTCTCCTGGGCGTCGCGATCGCCAGACGCTGCGGTTTGCTGTTTGGATTGGTGGTGGGCGTTTGGCTGGCAATCGATGGACACGCGGTGTTTTTTGGAAGCGAACTACGAAGTTACGCCGCGATCCTGTTGGCAACGGTTCTGGCGACGTGGGGTTGGCTGGAGGTTGGCACGGCGTTGGGTTTGGGTCTTCAGTCCCCTGCCGCGAGCAAGCAGGCTTGGGGTTGGAAAAGCCTGGCGATCACCGGTTCCTTCGTCGCCGTTTTGTTGCACCCCACCGCAGCGATTGTGATCAGTCTGTTACCGGTCTGCTTGCTGCTGAGATACCGCAAACGGGACTTGCCCCAGTCCGTGCTGCGGGCCAACGTCATATGGCCATGGAGCGGGATATTGATTTCGCTGATCGCGTTATCGTTAAACTGGTCATTGGTCCGCCAAGCATGGAGCACGCGCCAGCGTTGGGCCTCGTTTGGGATTCCCGAGTCGTGGACGGAACTACTGACGATTTGGAATTGGGAATGGCTGTTGGTGCTGGGACTGTTTCTGCCACGGTTGCTGTTGAACCACGGCACGAGAACGAAACCTAAAGCGCGAACGCCACTTTCCGGAGACCTGGTCTGGCTGCGACTGTTACTGGTTGCCATCCTGGCCACGATTGCAGCCTACCTGTTAGCGGCATGGCTTGACGTCCCGATTTGGCATCGACGTTATTTTATTGGGGTCCTACCGCTGCTGGTGGCGGCAGCAGGTTGTGTGCTGCAACAAGGCTTCGCAAGCCTACAAAGTTTCGGACACGACGCAGGTGTGGACGGTCGACGACCGAGGAAAGCTAAGGGCGATTCGCCAGCAGCGGATCCGCTTTCGTATTGGCGGAACTGGCGTTTTTTCCAACCGTCGGCATGCGTGGCGGTTCGCCTCCTGCTGTTGATCAGCGTAACCACTCCAATGGGTTTGGTTACCTACCGTCAATCAATCTGGCCTATCTGGCAGCAAGCCTTCTGCGGTTCGCAGACACCAGTGGCGCTACGGGCAGAACGGTGGCGGGAAGCCGTGCAGTGGGTGAATCAACATCGCCACGACGCCCACCCGGTGTACGTCGGTGCGGAACTGATTGAATCAAGCCTATGGACCGCGTGGCGTGGGCGATCCGATACGCGCCAACATGAGCAACTGGCGAGCTATTTGACATTTCCGCTGTCCGGACCCTATCGGATTGACGGCGCTATGCCGCTAGGCCCCGCGGTCCGGATGCGCGACGATCTGCGGGAGATCTTACCAAGCCGTGAGCGTGCGAAATTGCATCAACCGCAGACCATTTGGCTGGTCTATCGACTAAGCCAGGCGGATACGATGGCCGCCTACCAGCATGCCAACGTACCGCAATTGGCGTGCGAGGCGATGCGATACACCGCAGGTACAACGCAACCATTTGGGCACGTCACCGTGGTCCGCTTGACGGTGGCGTGGCCGACCGCAAGGGACGGAAGGCACCGCCGGTAACGTCAAAGTTCCACCACCAGTTGCTTGCCCCAGTCGACGGGGATCATGTTTACTACCGCGTGCCGCTTGCACCCCCCGGCTCTACGGAAGCGAAAACTGCCTTGACGCCACTGCGTTGGTGTTTCACGAGGCAGTTTTGCCAATCGGCAGAGCTCTGCGAATAACCCCTCCGGTCTGACGGGGTCCGCAAAATGAACTGGTTGCGCGCCGGTGGGAAGCTTCAAAAAGACCAACCACTGGCCAGCCCGCATTTCCAGTCTGATCTGGGTAGCGTGGCAACGGAGTGCTTTGGCGAATACACCGCGTAGGATCCGTGGTCCATCGACAGCGTCGGACGGGTCGGTCATTTTGCCCTCATCCGCCGTCAGGCAGTCGCTGTCATCGTCCGTGTGACAGTCATCCGGCACGCTCTGAAAATCAAATGATTGGCTATCAACGGGTGTCTGCTCCTGCCGGTACAGCCACTGCTGAACTTGCCGGATCACCGTCCTGGTGGCAATGCAGAACTGCGGCTTCAGTCCCGTTAGTTCTTGCAACTCGCGACTGACCTGCAGAGATTCCGGCGAAGCGGCTGCGATTTCCAAGGTCCACGGAGTGGCTCCGATGGGAACCACATTATATTGCTGACTTAACTGGGCCGGTAGCAAACGAGCGACTGCGGGGTCAATCGGTAAGGGCTGATCGGCGGCTGGTTGAAAGAGTGGAAACAAGCCTTGCCTCGCGTACAATTCGGCTAACTGCAATTCGTCAAAGACGCCCGATTGCAGCAGCAGGTCGTCCAGTGATTCGCCGTCGGCCAGCGGATCATCCCACAGTTGCAACAATCGATCCGAAGTAAGCTGATCGATGGTTTTGTTGATTCGCGCGACCGTTGTGTCAAGGTCATCACGGAAATCGCGATCCCCCAGTGCAGCATCAACAAACTGGGGTTCAAGTCGGTCAATAATGCGTTGCATGGTGAAGCAGCATCCGGTGAAAAGACAGTGAGTCGAAAATGCGGTTGGTCTGCCCGGACCGAGGTTGGGCCCTCCATCCGATTTGACGCCACGAGGAGTTGACAGAAAAGCTCGTCGAGATCAGCTCCTAGTAAACACTTAGTAGCGCGGCGGTCGGAGAGTCGAGACGAAGCCGTGAAACGATTCATCTGCGTTACAGCAGGAATTCGTTTGGCACGAATGTGCCGATTACAGCGGTTGCTTGTCGGATAGCATGCCCCTTGGTACGATCACGGCTCTGCTCCGCAAACGTCACACGAAGGGTCGCTGATTTGTTTAGGATTTTCTCCGCCGGGCGGACACATCCTGTTGCGGTGTGCTGGATCACCTGCCTCGTATTGGTTTTGGCGGGCCTGCAGGGCTGTGGGCCCGAACCGCAAGGAGAGGTGGTTATTTATTCCGCCACCGATCGTGAGTTCTCCGCTCCGATTCTGGGTGCCTTCCACCGTGCGGAGGACAAACGGATTACTCCTGCGCCGCAGTATGATTTCGGCCCGCGTGTGGAGGACGGACTGTTCAATCGGATTTTAGCCGAAGCCGATGCACCTGTGGCTGACGTGTTGTGGAATAACGAGATCCTGCAGACCGTGCGGCTCCAGAAGGCAGGGCAGTTGCAGCGACGGGCCTGGAAAGTGGGTGCCGACTGGCCCCCATCAATGCTGGCCAGCGACGGTACTTGGTGTGGCTTTGCCGCTCGCGCACGAGTTCTGATTGTCAATACCAACAAACTACGTGATCCGCAGCAGTGGCCTGTATCGGTTGATGATCTGGCGGACCCGGGCTGGAAAGATCAATGTGCACTAGCCCGACCTTTTTCCGGCACTCCCGCGACGCATGCGGCGGTACTGGAGGTCGAACGCGGCAGCGAAGCAGCCGAATCCTTCTTTCGCAAGGTCGCCGACAATGCGATCGTGTTGCCCGACAATAAACAAGTCGCGGTGGCGGTTGCCGAGGGGAAAGCCGCATGGGGATTAACCGACTCCGACGAAGCCATCGGCCAACGCGATGCGGGCAGGCCTGTGGCGATAGTGTTTCCTGATCAAGCCCCTGGTCAGTTGGGTACACTGCGGATTCCCAACACGATCGCGATAGTTAAAAACGGTCCCAATCCCGCCGCGGCCGCGGTGCTGGTGGATTTCTTGGCAAGGCCTGATACCGAAGACCGACTGGCGATGGGGCCCAGTTCGCAGATTCCGGTTTCGCATTCGGCGGAAGTCCGCCCGCACGTATTGCCTGCGGAACCTGTCCGCTGGCTGGAACCAGACTTTGAAGCCGCCGCCGATGTTTGGGATGAATTGGTTCCCAAACTGCGAGCCATTTTTTCGCGTCTGGACACACCCTAAAAACTATGGCAATTCTTCAATCCTTCAGCAGCCGAGCAAACGATGCGTAAAGTCCTAATTATTATCGGTGATGCGTCCGAGACGCTGGATACCATGTACCCCTATTACCGCTTGCAAGAGGCCGGTTTTCAGCCCGTGGTTGCGGCCCCAGAAAAACGCCTCTATCAAATGGTGATGCACGAGGTTAAACCCGGTTGGACCATTACGAAGGAATGGGAGGGTTACACGATCGAGGCCGATATTGCGTTTGCCGACATTCACCCCGAACAGTACGCAGGGATCTTATTTTCAGGTGGTCGGGCACCCGAATACATTCGCTACGACGAAGACTTGGTGCGAGTCACTAAACATTTTTTCGCAGCCAACAAACCGATTGCCAGTGTTTGCCATGGGGTAGAAATCCCTGCTTACGCCGACTGCGTTCGTGGCCGCCGAATGGCAACCGTACCCAAATGTCGTTTTGATTTGGAAGTTTGCGGAGGAATCTTTGTCGATGAACCTTGTGTCATTGACGGCAACTTAGTCAGCGGACGCACGTTCCACGACAACGGACACTACGTTGGCCCGTGGATTGACCTGCTGTGTAACGCCAGCGACCATTGACCTGACCACTGAACGCGACCTTTCGGGCCTGCTTCGCTACGGACGGCTACCCACCCCATCCTTGCGGACTTTGTCTTTGAACACGTTGTTAAATTTTCGCACTTTTGATGCGACCACTGCACGGCAGTAGCCTTGGCGGGGATTACGTCGGAAATAATCCTGGTGGTATTCTTCGGCGTCCCACCAAGTCCCCAGTTGCGTAAGCTCGGTGACGATCGGGGCCCGGAAGTACTGTTTTTGCGTCAACTTGCTAATCATTGCCTCCGCTTCGGCCTTTTGCTGGTCGTCGTGGTAAAAAATTACACTTCGGTACTGGGGACCGATATCGGCGCCCTGCTGGTTTGGCGTCGTCGGATCATGAATCGTGAAAAATACCTCCAGCAGGTCGGTGTACGTAATGACGCTTGGGTCATAGTAAATCTGCACCGCTTCGGCATGCATCGTTTGTTTCGTACCGATTAATGCGTAAGTCGGATTGCGTACGGTTTCGTCCCCTGTGTATCCGGAAATCACGTCATTAACACCGATCATTCGCTCGAACACCGCTTCAAGGCACCAAAAGCAGCCCCCGGCGAGCGTCGCAATTTTTTCTTCGCTTGATTCGGTTGGTGAGTCAGACACTTCTTTCTCCGATGCCTGAACACAGGCAGTGAGTACTGGGTAACAAAGCAAAAAACAAAAGGCAACTTTTTTCAACAAGACCGATACCATTACCCTACCCTCCGGAGGTACAGCGGAACGAATAGGGACCTTTGAGGGTCCCTGAGGAACGTCCAATACAATAACGGGGACTGGCAATAAAGGGGACTCGTTCGGAAGTACGTTCCCGATTTATTGGTCCCACCCCCAGCCGGCTCCGCAGCGCGGGGCCGTAAGGGACAATGCGACAGGCCCGCTATTGATTGGGCGCGTTATCGATGGAAATCACATACAGTCGTTATTATGCCAACTTCAGGACGAACATCCAAGGTTTTCCCCGCATTGACCGAAAAGTTGGGGATTCAGCAAGCCGAACCGGTTTTCCACCGAAACGACCTCACAGCAAATGATGCTCGGCGAGTAAACGTTCCGCGTCAAGCGCAGCCATGCACCCCGTCCCGGCAGACGTGATCGCCTGGCGGTAGTAGTCATCCGCAACGTCACCCGCGGCGAACAATCCGGGAACACTCGTCGCGGTGCGGAAATTCTCGGTCCAGCGGATGTACCCCGACTCCGTCAATTCGACTTGGTCGCGTAGAAACTTTGTATTGGGAGTATGGCCGATTGCCAAAAACAGACCACCAACTTCGATCTCGACCCCCTGGTTCTCTTTGTTCTGGAGCAGTTTCAGCCCCGTGACCCCCAGCTTTTCTTCCCCAACAACTTCCTGAACTTCATGATTCCATAGCACTTTGATTTTTTCATTCGCCGACAGGCGTTCCTGCATGATTTTGGAAGCCCGCAATTGGTCACGACGCACAATCAAGTAGACCTGCGAGGCAAATTTGCTGAGATACGTCGCTTCTTCGATCGCACTATCGCCCCCACCTACGACCCCTAGCGGCTTATTACGAAAACGAGGCAGCGCCCCGTCGCACACCGCACAGGCGCTGACCCCCTTGTTCTTGTAGGCATCCTCCGACTCCAGTCCCAGATAATTTGCGCGGGCCCCAGTCGCCACGATCAACGTGTGGCAGCGGAAAGAGCCGTTTTCCGAGGTTTTTACGGTGAAGGGAGTTTCCTTCAGCTCCGTGTCGACCACGTCGTCGGTAATCACGCGGGTCCCAAAATTCCGTGCCTGTTGCCGCATCAAGTTCATTAATTCCGGGCCGGTGACCGCATGAGCCTCCTCCTCCACCGGCGGCAACATCCACTGCTGCTGGTCATCGATTGCCGAATCAATGAACGCCTTCAGATTGCCACTGGGAAACCCAGCGTAATTCTCCACCTCTGTCGTTTGCGCTAATTGCCCCAACGGAAGTGTGCCCTGCATACGGTTTTCTTCGGTATTGGCACCCTCAAACACCAATGGCTCCAGGTTGGCTCTGGCCGCGTAGATGGCTGCCGACCACGCGGCGGGACCGCTTCCGATGATGATCGTTTTTTCAATTTTTTCTGACACGATTTCCATTACTCCGTAAAAACCCTCAGTATGAAGCCGTAACGATGCGGTATTATAGGCGGCACATCCAAACTTCTTGAACCGGTCCTGTAGAATCACTGTCTCGCTATGTCAACGCTGATTGTCGCCCTGGCTTCGTTACTTGGTTTCGTTCTGGCTTACCACACGTACGGTCGCTGGTTATCACGAAAACTGTTTGGCTTAACCAAAGACAACCTGACCCCCAGTCATCAACTACGCGATAACGTTGACTTTGTGCCCACCCGACGCTCGGTAATTTTTGGCCACCATTTCACCAGCATCGCGGGGACGGGGCCAATTGTAGGGCCAGCCTTGGCGGTTTTTTGGGGCTGGCTTCCCGCATTGCTGTGGGTCATTTTCGGTTCAATCCTAATCGGCGGAGTGCATGACCTATCGGCCCTCGTCATTTCCTTGCGCAATCGAGGTCAAACGATCGGTGAGACCGCGGGACGGCTGATCTCGCCACGCGCGAAAATATTATTTTTGATTATTTTGGCGGCCGCATTGACGATTGTTCTGGCAGTCTTTGGGCTGGTGATCGCGATCGTGTTTTCGCTTTACCCGGAAGCGGTGCTGAGCGTTTGGTTGGCGATGCCGATCGCGATTTTCATCGGAATGTGGGTCTATTTACGAAGTGGCAATTTGCTGGTGCCCAGCATTGTTGGACTGTTGCTACTTTACGCAGCCGTCTACGTTGGCGCATACCACCTACCGCTGGATATGGCGCAGTTTTTCGATCCGGACAATCACTTCTGGAACCCCAACGTTGTCTGGACGCTCATATTGTTGACGTACGCATTTGCCGCCTCGGTCTTGCCGGTTTGGTTATTGCTGCAGCCTCGCGATTACATCAACAGCCAGCAGTTGTATATCGCGTTGGTGCTCCTGGTAGTCGGCCTGGGAATCGCAGCGGTCACTGGACGAGCCGATTTGGTGGAGTCCGCTCCCTCGATCTCCAGATCGATTCCGGCCGACGCACCGCCGATGATGCCTTTTCTGTTCATCACGATTGCGTGCGGCGCGGTCAGCGGTTTTCACTGTTTGGTCAGTAGCGGCACCACCAGCAAACAGGTCGCTTGCGAAACCGATGCCCAGGCGGTTGGATACGGCGCGATGCTGCTGGAGGGAGCTTTGGCGGTGCTAGTGATCCTGGCGTGCTGCGCCGGTGTCGGGATGGGTCCACTGGTTCGCACTGTAGCGGATGACGGAATAACCATCAGTCGGGCCGTGGGTGCCGACGGGGCCGCGATCACAGGCCAAACCGCATGGCTTCAGTATTACGGGGCGGAGGATAGCTGGAAAGATCGAACGCTGAGCCAGAACCTCAAGGCGTTCGTAGAAGGCGGGGCAAATTTTATCAGCACGCTGAATATTCCGTTGCCGCTGGCGGTGGCGATCATGGCCGTCTTGGTTGCCAGTTTCGCAGCCACCACGCTGGATACCGCGACACGTTTGCAACGATACGTGATCCAGGAGTTAGGGGCGGCTTTATCGATCCAACCGCTTAGCAACCGGTATGTCGCAACGGGCGTCGCGGTATCGGTGGCCGCGACGATCGCGTTGGCTGCCGGATCAAAACCGGGAGCAGGCGGGTTGCTGCTTTGGCCCTTATTCGGTGCAATCAATCAATTGTTAGCTGGATTAGCGTTAATGGTGGCGTTCTTTTATTTAACTAGGCGGGGAAAGCCGCTCTTGATTATTGGTTTGCCGATGGTGATGATGATGTTAATGCCCGCCTGGGCGATGTCGTACAGCTTGGTCAACGACTGGTGGCTGAATCGCAATTGGCTGCTGATCGGTTTCGCGATCGGGATCCTTTGCCTGCAGATCTGGATGGTTGCCGAGGGGATTTTGCTGTGGCGTTCGGCGCGTGGGGTGCTGGAGCCGCCATTGCCGCCGTTATCCCCGGCAAAGTCAGTGTTGCCCGCAAAAAATTAGCATTCCGTAATACGACGCGGGAATGATGGTGCAGGCTGGCGACGCATTTAACCAAATTCATTTTGGGGTATAAACAAAGGCCAACAGGCCTGTTTCTGCCGAGGCGTTTCGAACGACCCGTCGGTCGTCCAAGAGCAGTGCCAACAGGATTTTTCCTTTTGCGTCGTAAACAGTCAGTCGATCATGTTTGGATTTGCAAGGTCCGCGACGAACACTCAGGTGCGCTGGTCGCCGTTATTGTCGTTGCTGGAGGATGATGATCGCCGCGCGGCCGTTGAACGTTTGCATCCGCAGCCTGGGAGGGAAAGCTACTTGCGGGTGCTGCGACGCTGCGACCGCGATGTCGCTGCCAGCGTGCTGGTCGCGGGTCGGTCGCTGGACCAGGCGGCTTGTTTGTCCGAACAGCCGACCATTGCGGTTGCCGGGATGTTAAACAGCGGCAAAACCAGTGTCGTGGCGTCCTTTTTGGAAGACTCCGGCAGAGCACGAGCTTTGCGAGGCATCAACAATAGCCAGGGCACCCATCGCTTCGTCCTGTGGTTGCCCTCCCTCTGGAAAGCTGACGCGGAATTGTGGCGGGTCTTGCTGGAGCGGATTGGCGACACCCTGGGAGAGGCCCCCGAACTGCTGGACGAAGACCCTCTTGCGGCTCATCAGCAGTACAACAATCAGGCGGGCGACGCAGCCAGATTGGCTGTCCCCTTGATTGCCACCGATGCCGGATTGGATGCGTTTCAAGTCGCGCTGTTGGATTGTCCGGACATTGTCTCGGATGCGTCGTTTGGTCTGGGTTCCCCAGAGAGTCGACGGGAACTATTGCGAAAGGCCGCGACGTTGTGTTCCGCATTTTTGGTCGTCACGACTCCCGAACAGGTTCGCGACCACGACCTGTCCGACCACCTGAGGATTGCGCAGGATCTGATGGCGGGCGTTCCGCGGATGTTAGCCGTTAACAAAATTCGTCCCAATCAGTCACCCGAACAGGTCCGTCAGGCGTTTCAGCCGCTTGCAGACCGGTACGGTGTGGAGCGAATTTATGCGGCTTACGATTTTGAAATCCGCGGGAGCGAGCGTCTTATTCCGCAGTTCGCAGAGCAGCGGGTGCAAAGTCCGTGCGATCCTGAATCCGCCCTCCCGGTATTCTTTTCGCTGGTGGAGAATTTTGACGACCATCCCCCCGCTGCGATCGGCCCCGAGCGATTTTTGACACAACTGCCGCGGCAACTTGATCGTGCTGAACTGTTCACCCGTTTTCAGAAAGCCCTGGAATTGTCTTTGAAAAAAGCGGTCTGGTCGGACGGGTTGGGTGTGCTGCAAACACGGGCAGCGGAAGCGGAACAGGAAGTGTGCGAGGTGCGCACTCGAGTATTGAGGGGAGTTTTGGAATTCTTTGCCCGCCGTCAGCCAGGTGGCCAAATCACCGAGTTACGTTTGCATCAATCACAACACATTGTCCAGCAATTGACCGAAGCACTTTACTTGGCCGCGCCCTGGTATGCGCGTTGGGGACTGCGGCTTAGCAACTATGCGACGGGCGTGCGAACGGGAATGCAGTACGTGTGGGGCAAACTGCTGCCGCTTCGTTCGGCCGAAGAAACGGTGGAGGGCATGAAACAGGCTTGGCGAAAGGGCAAAGTCGGCGGCCTGTTGACGGTCGAACGACTGTACCAAGCATTGCAGTTGCACGACGTATTTGCGCGTCTGCCGGCCCCTGACGAGGAAGCCGACCGGTTGGAAATACTGGAGCAAGCTCTGCGTCATTTCGATCACGCCGACTTCACTCAGTTGGACAGTCGCGCCCTGGAAGATGCGGTCCGTCAGATGTGGCAGGAGATCCCGGCGACGCAGAAAATCAAAGCGGGACTGACCCCGATGGCTGCGGCGGTGCTGGCGTTTGGATCGGTATTACTGGTGCCCATCGACTTTGGTGGCTCGGCCGTCATCGCGGCCGCTTCCATCACCGAATTGCTTGCTGCGGCGGGGTTGACGGCGGCGGCGACCTATTGGTCCGGCAAGCAAACCGCAAACCAAGTGGAACAGCAGGCGGCCAGACGCCAGTTGAGCGATTTTCACGCGGTCTTATGTGATGTATTGGGAGTTGCGCGTCCGTTGGACCCGCTGCAGGTGCATGTTGCCCGCCAGGACGTCGCGTTGCCCTTGCCGACGATCGCAGGGGCCGCCAGCCGCGTTGCTCCGTTGCCGCTTTGGCGGGTCCGCGACGAATTCTCTGCAGAACTTGCCCAGGTTTTACCCCCGGAACAATGATGACTGATTATTCCCAAAATCAGGGAGATCCCGGAACACGGTTTCTGCAGCGAGTTCGTCGCGCGGCGATTTCCGTGCTTGGGGACACGGCGATCGGGCGAGAGGTCGTGGAACTGTGTGACCAGACCGGTGTTGAACGTGAGCTGATCCTCCAGGATCGCGCAGTTGGCCGGGTTATTGTCGCCACGGCGGGAGCCGTGGGGCAGGGAAAGAGCTGGTTGATTCGTCAATTCATCAACGACCAAGCGGTCAGGAATCGGATCCGCAGTGGCAATCAGCAAGCCGACGCAACGGCACGGTTAATTTGGATTGGTAGCAAGCCACCTGGGGAGCTGGACCGGGAGCGTGAAGAATTTTTGCGATGTTCCACATCGCAAATGTTTGACCTGGGCGTCGCCTACATCCTGGTGGACACCCCCGGGGCGACCGACGATGACCGAGAAATTGCGACCAACGCGAAACGGGCATTAGCGATGGCGGCTGTTTTAATCTTGGTCGTACGTCGCGACCAGCTTCGCAGTCAAACCGTCAGCGTGCTTACCAAATTGGCAGACGGTACCATCGTGATCCCGGTGGTCAACTGCATCCGAAATAAGGACGATTCCCAACTGCAGGCCGATGCCGATAGGCTGGCCAGTCGGATGCGGCAGTCTGCCCCCGATGCTCAGATTTTGGGGCCGATTTTTGTGCCTGATTTTGACGTGCAAGGCCTGAAGGAAGCCGAAGTCGGCGCGGACCTACTGAAACGGATCAAGCTCGCCTTATCACCCTACCTAGACGGTCCGTTGTGTGACGAACGGCGACGCAAATTACGCCTGGCGGCGTGTGAACAACAGTTTCGGCAAGCCTTACAGCACTTGCTTGCTGCACACTTGCCCGAAGTCACGCAAGCCGTCGCGCGCCTGCATGAGGAGACACAGAAACTGCCTCATGAGGTGGCTTTGAACATCGTGGGTGGTCAGGATGCCCTACGAGTAGCCATTCGATCGCGACTGCGGCTAGCGTTACTGACCGACACCCCCGCGATTTCCTTCCCCTACCGCAGTTTGCTGGGGTTGTTGAACCTAACGCATGGTGCTTGGGATCGCTTGGTGCTTTCCCTATCGGGTAGTTTGCCGTCACTGATCACCGCAGCCTGGACCAGTGCACGCAACTTGGGACGAAATGGGCAATTGCAACAGGATTTGCGCGATGGTTTGCGGGCGCGTTGCGATGCCGCCGTTTCCGACCGTCTGGGGCCGTTAGTGCATCGTTTTCATGATCAATTGGAACGGATCTCGGGGCGACGCATTCGCGAGACCAACCCTTTGCACCCCGTGGTTGGATCGGAGAAGGATCGCCAGCATCAACCGCATGCTTCGTTGCAAGGTGTGGATGCGTTACAGGAGGAGTCGCAACGGATTTTTGAGGATGTGATTCACAATCAACGGTTCGGACGTGGAGCTGCATTCCTGATGGCTATCTTTGGCATGTTGGTTTTTTGGGGGTTGATGTCCGGCCCCATTATGTCGCTTTACGGCCAGTATTTCGCGGCTTCGTTACAGACATGGGCTAAACCCGAAGGGTCACTGGACCAATTCCCGCGTCCGGAGTTTTCTATGTTGTTTACCAGTTTGTTGCTGTCGCTGTTGCCGACGGCGTTGTTTGCGATGTTAGTGATTACTTGGGTGCAGCGTCGCATGAAAGTCGAAACGGCTGATCAGGAAATCCATCGGCAACATGATGAAGCAATCACCACCTTGCAACAGCAGGGAATCTTGCGACTGTCCTGGCAAGATGAACGTTTGGCAGACGCGGAGTTTCTGTTGACCGCCGGGAACCAAGGCTAACATCGCGAGTTCAATGACGGACGGATCTACTTTTTCTCGCCCGAAATCCCGC
>SLFV01000283.1 GCA_007124075.1 Roseimaritima sp. | reverse complement strand
ATCGGGCGGGGGTGGTGCCGATTGACGCTGTGGAACACGCCCTGCGTGAGGTGCCGTCAGGGCTTGCAGTGGTGTGCGTCATGGCGGCCAACAACGAAATCGGAACCCTCCAGCCCATTGACCAGCTTGCCACTGTCTGTCTCCGATACAATGCCCATTTGCATGTGGATGCGACGCAGTGGGTCGGGAAACTGCCGTTGGATTTCGAACAACTTGGTGCCGGCTCGGTCGCGTTTACTGCGCATAAGTTCCACGGCCCCATCGGAATTGGCGGCCTCTTGCTAGCCCCCGGCGTCTCGCTGCGGGCGCAGTGGCAGGGGGGGGCCCAGCAATTCGGCCAGCGTCCCGGCACCGAGGCGGTACCGCTGGTGCTGGGTATGGCCGAAGCGTTGCGAATCGCGACCGCAGGGATCTTGCGGTGGAACCCTGTGATTAGCAAGCTGCGCGATCAATTCGAGAACTCCTTGCTTGCCCGGCATCGGGAATTGGTGGTCCATGGTGCCGCGGCCACGAGAATACCAAACACCAGTTGCATCGGTTTTCCTGACGTCGATCGCCAGTCCCTGTTGATGTCACTTGACTTTGCGGGCATTGCCTGTAGCAGTGGATCGGCTTGTGCCAGTGGCAGTAGCGAACCAAGCTACGTCTTACAGGCACTCAATCTTCCCGAAGCAATGATTGACGGATCGCTCCGCTTTGGCTTGTCTCGGTTCACCACAACCCAAGAAATCTCGGACGCGGTCCAGGTGATTTCCCAGCAGTACCGTCGGCTGCGAGACGTTTCCGCGAGAACGGAGGCTGTTTAGCTTTGGATTTCGTGCTACTTCAACCATGTGATCGCAGCATCTTACGAAGAAATAGCCGGCTAGGCGGACGTCGCACGTATTCCCCCCCGAAAATGCCTGGCTATCGAAGAAGCGTGGTACCGGACGGATTCGACGCTCTGGCCGGTCTCATAGTCAACCGACAAACGAATCGTTTCATGTTGATCGCATGAAAATGGTGACTCCAGCGGCAACACCAAGCACTGGTTGGCCCAAGTGATTGCCTGCTGTTGGCTCATGTCGATCGCCAGCACATTCTGCGTCACAAAACGAATCGCATTTACCTTCGCTTTCAACTCCGCCTCAAAGGTTTGCTCAAACCGCATCGTCGTCGGTATCACTTGGTCGTAAGCGATCGTTTGATAGGGAACCAATGGTGCAACCTGCTTGGTCCTTGGGTGAGTCGTCGCCGGAGCTTGGAACAACGGAACAGACGCAACGTAGCCGGAAAAATCAAATGATTGCTCGACCGGTTGGCACATCAGGATCGATACTTCCGGGATAAAAATCGGCAGCTTGCGGCCAAAACGCTTCCGGTAATTTTCTTTAAACGCAGTGATCACCTGCGTTTGCTTTTCACGCAACAGACCAACGTGCAGCATTTCGCAAATCACCACATCAATCGGTTCGCTTGGCGTCCATGAAGAGGCGTCTTCCGCGATCACCCTTATCTGATGCTCAAATCCATTGGCTTTGATGAATTGCCGAGAACACTTGATCAGCTCCGGATTCCGCTCGACCGCATCGACGGTTGCACCACGGGAAGCGGCAAAGGATGACAGGATGCCTGTGCCGCTGCCTAATTCCGCGACTCGCATGCCTGGTTGTACTAGGTATTCAATCGCCGCGCGAAACGCCCCGACGCGATCTTCGTCCTGAAGCATATTGTAGTGGTAAACCAAGGGGATGAACTGCCCCAGCGTCTGTTCATCCGACTGCGACTTGCCGCTCCGTTGACGATCGGGGTCGAACTTCAGAATGGTTGGTTCAGAATCGGGTCGGAAGACCTTCGCGGATTGGTGCATCTGGCAGCTTTCGGAGTGACTGGTCGCAGAATGGGTTGGTGGGTGCGAGCGAACGACTTTGGATACCTAAACCCCGATAGTGGCGACAACATCGATTTGCGAACGCTTTTTTTAAGAAAAATTTGGACGTCTCGGAACTTGCCAACGTTGATGCCAACTGCTTTGGCTAGATCCTAAAGCTGCAATGAATTCCCTTGGCCATTGCGGTCGCATGGTTCTCAGCGGGCGATAGTCAGCCGGTCCGACCGGGCTGCCCTTGTTTTGCCGCGATCGGCGAGCTAAATTTTTCGGTGCCCTCAATTTCACGAGAGTTTTTTCATGACACGCGACATACAGATTCCTAAAACTTCTGTGACTCCGCCCTGAACGCGTGGGCGTTGAGTTCGTGTCGTTTCTTGAGGGCTTCTAGACAAGTCCGAAAATAAGTTTTCCTTGGCATTGCCAGGCCGTAGCGTCGGGGCCTCGCAAGTTCGGTTTGCGTCCATTAGGTCAAAATCGGTCAGCCCGGGACGCCGAGCACTTCGTTCGGCTTTTCAATGACTTGCCATCTCGATCAGGGTGCTTTGTACTTCAATGCTAGATTTATTTCCTTCACGACCCCAAAACCTCAAAAATGAACTTCTGTCGGGATTAACCGTCGCCCTGGCGCTTGTTCCCGAAGCGATTGCGTTTGCATTCGTCGCGGGCGTGTCGCCCATTATTGGGCTGTATTCCGCATTCTTTATCGGCCTGATCTGTGCGATTTTTGGAGGTCGACCAGGCATGATCTCGGGTGCGACCGGGGCGATGGCAGTCGTTGTCGTCAGCCTGGTCGCCATTCACGGCGTCGAATATCTGTTTCCAACGGTGATCCTATGTGGATTGCTGCAGGTGTTGATCGGGACGGCACGCTTGGGCGTATTGATTCGCATGGTGCCACATTCCGTCATGCTGGGGTTTGTCAACGGTTTGGCAATCGTGATTTGCATGGCCCAGTTCGGCAGTTTCAAAACCGTCAGTCCGTTTGGTCGTCTTCAGTTTATGCAAGGTCCCGCACTGTGGATCATGCTCGCACTGGTGGCATTGACGATGGCCATCATATGGTTGCTGCCAAAGCTTACCAAATCCGTCCCTGCATCCCTGGTCGCGATCCTAGTTGTCAGCAGCATCGGCTTTGCTTCCAACCGGATGTTGCCCGGCGAGATGGCGGCACACAATCAACGCCAAGTCGTCATGACCGTTGGCGACATGTTGGTAACCAATGCGAAAGTGGCCGCCGCCAAATCGGTCCTGCCCATTGAAGGTCCAGAAGCCTTCGCCGTTGGCAACCACGCGCCCGCTGCGGACGTCAACGACCTGACACCTCAGCAGACCGCTGCGGTAGCAGATGCAATGAACAGTATCGACGCCAATGCGACCAGTATTAGCGCTGGCTTGCCAACCCTGTTTTTCCAAACGTTCCGCCTGCCGCCAGTCTCGTTGGCAACCCTCTGGGTTATCTTTCCCTTCGCCGCTGTTCTGGCCGCAGTCGGATTGATCGAATCGCTGATGACGCTGACGTTGATCGATGAAATTACCGAAACGCGGGGTAACAGCAATCGCGAATGTTTAGGTCAAGGATTTGCAAATATCGTTTGTGGAATGTTTGGCGGCATGGGAGGCTGTGCGATGATTGGCCAGTCGCTTATTAACATCGAATCCGGAGGTCGCGGCCGGACCTCGGGTGCTTTCGCCGCTTGTTGTCTCTTGGCGTTTGTCTTGTTCTTTTCACGGTGGATCGAAATGATTCCGATGGCTGCACTCGTCGGAGTTATGTTTATGGTCGTGATCGGCACGTTCGAATGGGCGTCGTTGAAGCTGTATCGCAAGATACCAACAACGGACTTTCTCGTGATGGTTATCGTGACCGCCTACACCGCATTGATGCACGATCTCGCCTCAGCCGTGATCCTGGGTGTCGTCGTTTCCTCGCTGGCTTTTGCGTTCAAGCATGCCAAAAATGTCAACGCAGATGTTCAGTTCAATGAACAGGGTGTGAAGGTCTACCAGTTGCACGGCCCTCTGTTTTTTGCGTCGGCGACGCAATTCAAAGAACTGTTCGATGCACGCAAGGACCCCGAGACGGTGGTCATTGATTTTTACTACACGCGAGTTTATGACCACTCAGGGATGGAGGCGATCCAATCGATCGCAGAAAAGTACCAACACTTGGGCAAGACGGTTCACTTGACTCACTTAAGCGAAGCGTGCCGCGAAATGATTCGCAAAGCGAAAGACCTTGTCTGTGTATCCATGTCCGATCAGCCTCAATACCATGTTTCGACCGACCGTTTTCGATGTAGAAATTCTGGCCTAGACTCTTCGGTTTCTGCGAGCAAGTCCAGCAAGGAAGCGAGCGTTTAAGAATCTACGGGCGGGAATGGATTTTTCCCGCTCGAGGCACTCAACCAACTGCAAATCGTGTGACACATCTGACCCTGCTTTTCGTTTGGGCCGGGGGGGCAATTGCTCGGGCCCCAAACCTTTTCTCGGGGCTTTTTTTGTAAGTGGTGCATCACGCAGTTCGGAGACTCCGTTCTTTTCGTTTCCAATCCGCCTGGAGATCGCTCAACAAATCACGCTTGCATCCCAAATGTTGAATTGACCGGGATGGACCCTCGTGGTCGCGGCCTTCAGTGGTGTCTGGCAATTGAATGAAGATAGAACGATCGATCGTCAAAAAGTGAATAATTCTGGCTTACAACGCCTGACGGCCCCGACTATACTCGAACGCGACAATCAACAACGGTGCTGTTGACTAATCAGAAAAGGACCGACGCTGCTACTTTAGTTACGATCGATAGGTGTGGGGATGCCTCAGGGGCGATTGCTGATTACAGGTGCTACGGGAATGGTGGGAGCTTTGGTTGCTCGCCGAGCAACACAGGCTGGGTATGCGGTTCGTGCCATGGTCCGTGGTTCATCGGATCGTTCTTGCCTTGACGGCATCGACATCGAGTACGTCGAGGCTGACTTGGGTTCGCCAGAGTCGCTTGCGCCAGCGTTCGAAGGTGTGGACTATGTTGTCAACACCGCAGCCCATGTTGGCGACTGGGGGCCAGCCGAAAAGTTTCGGGCGATCAACGTCGTGGCCTTGGAGCACATGATCGCTATCTGCAGGCGGCAGGAGAGGTTGAAGCGTTGGGTGCAGATCAGTTCGCTGGGGGTTTACTCGGCAACCCACCATTACGGGACTGACGAGACGACGCCTCCCGATTTGAGCGGTTTGGATGGATACACACGAACCAAAGCCGAGGCGGAGGTCTTGCTGAATCGTAATGTGCAGCAGTACCAATTCCCGGCTGTGATTATTCGTCCAGGGTTTATTTACGGGTCCGGTGATCGTCATGTGGTCCCCCGAGTCATTGAAAGATTGGCTGATGGGCAGATGAAGTTCATTGGTGATGGCAAGAAGGTGCTTAACAACACATATGTT
>SLFV01000161.1 GCA_007124075.1 Roseimaritima sp. | reverse complement strand
GGACTCCCTTGGGGGACAAATCGCGAAGCCGAAATCCCCTCCAACGTGGTTTTAGAAACCGAGTTTGAGCTGGCACGTCAGCAACTGCTGACCCAGTCGCCCGTATCTACAAGCGAGGAAGTGGTTGGCTCCGGCGTGCCGCCATCCCTGGCACCACCGTCAGCAGATGCTCCGATTACGCACGATGCATTGCCTGCTAGCTGGCCTGATCCCGCTGGCCTGATTCCTCGCGGACCGCAACCGGTTGCTCCGCAGGCAATCATTCAACACGAGCCGGTCTTATCGCACACGCGGTTGTACGACGGTTCCGATAGCTATTTCACCGAACGCTTGGCAAATTTCGTATCGGTCAATGATGAACGTCGCAGCACAGGTTGGCAGGCGCACCTTAGCCGAACTGATGATTTTGTACGTTTTTGTTGTCGCTTGCATTTAGCAGAAATGCTTGAATCGCGTGGTGGGGCGGATCGCAGTGAATTGATCTTGCGGTGGCCAATCGGTCGATACTTCTCGCAGTGAAAGGCGGTCTGTCAAACGGACGGCCGCCTCCAGACGTTCATTGCCGCCAACCGCCGTCCGCGATGCAAGGGTGACCACGCATGGAGAGCGAAGTTAACGTGATTGCTTTGGTCAAAGGAGACCAGCGATATATGTTCCTGTTCGATGACTCCAATCGCGACGAAACGTTGCGAACACTTGCACGGTTTGCAGCCAATCCGGAATTGGATTTTTCATGGTACGATGCAGCGATGCTGAGTCGAAAAATACGCGAAACGTTGCCGGAACCATTTCCGCAATCGACTCCTACACGGATCCAATCTTCATTGCGCGATCAACTGTAGTTGGTGGTAACCAATGCGTCGCGTCATTGCCCAGTTTTTGCGTTATTTGGTTACCGAGCGAAATGCCTCGGAATTGACAATCAAGGCGTATCGCGAAGACCTGATCGGGTTAAGCGAATGGCTGGAGCAGTCCTTGGGTGCAGTTATCCAAATCGATCGGCTGTCACCGCAAGACCTCAGGGCTTTTCAGGCCGCATTGCAGCAGGCGGGATACGCCCGCAGTACGATTGCACGAAAATTGGCTTCAATGCGCAGTTTTTACAAGTTTGCACAGCGGGAGGGTTTGGTCAGCACCAACCCCGCGAAACCGCTGCGGAATCCCAGGCAGCAAAGAAAGTTGCCATTGATCCTATCCACTCCCGAAATGGGACGTTTGCTGCGTACCCCGCCTGCCACCAACCCGGCGGGTCTACGCGATCGGGCTATCCTGGAGACGATGTACAGTGCAGGTTTGCGTGTCAGCGAATTGGTTGGACTGAACGATGGCGATCTAGATCTGGAAGAACAGATCGTTCGTGTCCGAGGTAAAGGCAAGAAGGAGCGAATCTGTCCACTCGGGTCTTTCGCGATCCGCGCAATCCAGCGTTACCTTGCGGTCCGTACACTGCATCAACGAGAAATCGACAAGGGGCCGCTGACGCCTTCATTCGTCAATCGCTTTGGCAATCGACTAACAACCCGCAGCGTCGGCCGCTTGTTGGAAAAACACCTTGCCATCGCGGGGCTGGACCATCGCATCAGTCCCCACTCGCTGCGGCACAGTTTTGCCACGCACCTGCTGGATCGTGGAGCTGATATTCGCAGCGTGCAGGAGTTACTGGGACACCGCAGCCTCTCGACAACCCAAATTTACACCCATGTCAGCGCTGCAAATTTGCGAGCGATTTACGAACTGGCGCACCCACGGGCAAAGTAAAAGAGCGTTCTTTCACTGGAAATCAGTAGCTACCGACCGGACGACGCTTCACGCACAAATCCACCGGGGGTGTTAGAATAGGGCAACGGTGAGAAACCATTCATTTCTCGGACTCTGTCGATCAACGTCATTGTGGGCCCCTTTTGCCGTACCCTCGGACCATACATAAGACGACACACCCATGCTTCGGTTCCGCTGGATCGTCTCGATTTGTTTCTGCGTTTCGGCATTCGCGTCCTCGTTGACCAGCAGCCAAGACATCGTTCACAATAGCGCTAGCCGCCTGCCTCGTTGGACAACCCTCTGGCAAAACGACGACTATAAACTGCATCGTCATGTCAGCACGTGCAATGCCTATGTGCTGCAGCATGGCGATGAAACACTTTTGATTGATCTTGGCGATGGGTCGGTCCTTGATCAGTTGACAGCCAACGGCCTCAAGTCGCCACAATGGGTTCTGTTTACCGGACATCAACGCGAACGGTCGCAAGGATTTTTGTTTTTGCAGCCTGGGCAGTCCAAGATCGCGGCACCGGCGGGCGAGCGAGCATTATTCGAGGATCCGCTGCAGTTTCGCAAATGGTACCCAAGTCTGAGTGATCGTTTTTCGGTCTACGGTGCCAGCTACGTCCGCCCCCCTCAGTCGCCGATTCGAATCGATCAAGCCTTGGAAGATGGGGAGCGATTTGCATGGGCGGGACTGACCATACTGTGTGTCGCAACCCCGGGTAACAGCCCCGCAGGGATGACTTTCGTTATCGAAACCGGCGACGAATGCATGGCATTTTGTGGCGGGCTCATTCACCACGGTGCAAAACTGCCCAACTGGTTTGACAGTGAATGGGACTACGGTTTTGGCAAAGGAATCGATCTGTTGTTGGAATCAACGCAGCGACTAAAGCGAACCGGCCCGCAGCGGTTGCTGCCCGCCTATGGCCCTGCGATCGACGATGGTGCGGAACACCTGGACGCGTTCCTTGTCAAACTGACCCAGTTTCGCAAACGCTATATCCGCGGTTATCCGGTCTTTGACATGACCAATGAGGAACGTGATCCGATCTCGCAACCGACGGCTGTACCAGGGTTGGCCCGAGTATCCAAACATCTGTTTAAGCTAAGTGATTCGCGAAAAGGCTGGAATTTCGCGATCATCATGTCGCGCCGCGGCCACGGCCTGATATTGGATTGTGGTTTACTACCTCAAGACATGCTGGAACAAATGATTGTGGGGATGCGGGAGCACTTGGGGCTGAAGACGATCGACGCTTTTTGGATTTCCCACATGCATGGCGACCATTTTTTGCTGGGGCCTTGGCTGCGGGAGCATTATGGTGCCCAAGCCTGGACACTAGACCGGGTCGCCGACAAAATTGAAAATCCTCGACATTATGATTACGCCGCCTTGATCCATGCGTACGCTAACGGGTTTGATGGCATGCCGATTGATCGCAAATTCCACGCTGGCGAACGATTTCGCTGGGAAGAATTCGAACTGCAGATCGATTGGATGCCGGGGCAAACCAAGTTTGGTTGCAGTCTGTGGCTGGAAATCGATGGTAAACGCGTCGTGTTTACTGGCGATAATCTTTTCGGAAATCCAGCTGATCCTACCCACGACGGCCATGAAGCGGTTGTGGCACGCAATAGCTGCATCTTCGAAGAGGGTTACCTTCACGCGGCCAGATATCTGGCAACACTGCAGCCCGACATCGTGATGGGAAGCCATTCGTACCTGATGCCCGATCCCGCCCAGTTTATCCGACGTTATGAAAGCTGGAGCGAAACGATCATCGATGCCTATCATGATCTGCTGCCGGGAAACCACTACGAATACCGGTTTGATCCCTATTGGGTTTCAGCGTGCCCCTACAGAGTCGATTTGTTGGGTCGGACAACGGCACAAACGGAGATTACGATCCGAAACTTTCGTTCGCAACCGCAGCATCACCACGTTGTCTTGCAAGCCCCACCAGGCCTTGTGATCGAACCGACCGTCTTGGAGGGAACGGTCGCGGCCCATTCCCACGAGACGTTTCCGGTACGAGTGAAGCTAGCCCCACAGGTTGATCGAAGCAGGCTGGGGGATTTGGCAATGGTGACGATGGACATCACACTGGACGACGAGCGTTTTGGGCAATGGTTTGATTTCCTTATTCGTATCGGGGACTCCGCCCAGGATTAACTGTGAGGTTATGACCTTGAAGGAAGCTAAATGAGTAAAAGCGCGTTGATTACAGGGATCACGGGGCAGGACGGAAGCTATTTGGCAGAATTTTTGCTTGCGAAAAAATATCAGGTGCATGGGTTAGTCCGCCGCAGCAGCTCCGGCAACACGACTCGGATCGATCATCTATGCAAGGATGGAACTCACGACGGACGGTTAGACTTGCATCACGGGGATGTCACCGACGGACAGGCTTTGGCAAACCTAATCCTGCAAATTCAACCCGATGAAATCTACAACCTGGCTGCTCAAAGCCATGTTCGCGTTTCCTTCGATCAACCGGCCTACACACTGCAGGTCGTTGGCGCGGGTGCATTGAATGTCCTGGAGGCGGCCAGACAATTACAGGAAACCAAACCACTGCGTTTGTTCCAAGCCAGCAGCAGCGAGATGTACGGCGACGTCCGGGAAACACCCCAGCGAGAAACAACTCCGTTTTGTCCTCAATCGCCCTACGCCTGCGCAAAGGTCTATGCGCATCATCAGGCGATCAACTATCGACAATCCTTCGGGATGTTTGTTGTCAATGGAATCATGTTCAACCATGAATCCGAACGTCGTGGCGAAACATTTGTGACCAGAAAAATCACCCGTGCAGCAGGGCGTATTAAGCTGGGTTTGCAAAAGAAACTGTACTTGGGAAACCTGGACGCAAAACGGGACTGGGGCTACGCCCAGGACTACGTCCAAGCGATGTGGTTAGCGCTGCAGCACTCGGTGCCTGACGACTACGTGATCGCGACAGAGAAAACCCACAGCGTGCGACAATTTTTGGCGGCCGTTTTTAGGCGACTCGATTTGTCATGGCAGGACCACGTCGAAATCGATCAGCGGTTGTTCCGCCCGAGCGAAGTCCATCATCTGCTGGGCGATTCAACAAAGATTAGGCAGACGCTGGGCTGGCAACCCAAGACCAATTTCGAAAACTTGGCGGCAATCATGACCGATCACGACTTGGAACTGGCTGGTCGAGAAGTTTACGGACAGAGGTTCGATCTGGAGGGAGCGTGACGGGACTGGCAGTCCCATTGGTTCCAGCTAAATGCGTCTGGCGTGGTCGGCCTGCTGGGGGCAGACCTCTGGCAACCATCGCTTGTGCATCACAGCCCGAAGGAATCCGTTGGCAAAGTCCGGCCGCTCGCTTCCCAGACTTTCAGAATGACGTAGATCGCCGCAGCGGTCACCACACTCACGATCCCAGTTTGCAGCAGGAGCTGTTTCAGTTTTCGTCGTCCGCTGATGCTTGCCAGTCGCCGGGTTAGGTCGGTCGTCAGAGCGTCGGCGGCTGGTGAGTGCGCCGCCGTACTGACCGTTCCCTCCTGCGAATAATCGCGCGGCGAGACATCGCGTCTTCGGCTCGCTGCTGGCT